>JAZLKQ010000405.1:0-2236 GCA_045597745.1 Bacteroidaceae bacterium
TTGCACACTATATTGTTTGGCTTTATTGATTACTGTATCTTCTCAAGCTTAAAGTCACAGGCAGAGAACCATCTTGTCTTTGACTTGTGTCCAGTGATCTTTGGGTCGGTCGTGACACCATAATATATAGTAGTGTCGGCAGGTATGACAATCTGGTCGATAGTGACGAGTGACCATCCGTATCCTTCTTGGAAGTGAGCGTCAGCAATATTGTTGCGTGTCTCTTCGTCAAGAGTGTTGACGTACTGGATTACGAGCGAGTCTGTCACTTCATGCTTACCTGTGATAGCGTCCCAGATATTACCTTCCTTATTGCCACAACATGGTATGTCCTTAATGATTGTGCTATCGTTGCCTATAGTTACAAATATGTATGCGCTTGCCTCGTCAGAGCGTCCGAGTGCAGAGAGGCGATATGTGCCAGCCTTGACCTGTTCACCCTTTTGTGCCGTATACTCCATGCCTCCACGGCTGTTGTAACTGTCAAGATAACGATAATCATGGTCGTCATTAAGATATTGGCCACTGTAGGTGAAGTGTTCATTACAGTTTTTACTCTTGACGAGTTGCCATCCCTCTTCCTGCATGTACTCCCAGTCTTCATCACTATACTCTATGCCACCATGAGTATGCTCAAGTTTGTAACGTTCGTACTCTTCCTGCTGCTTTTCTTTATGTATATTTGCCATGCATATAGATGCAGACGTTATGCCTGCTATCGCCAGTACGCATAGAGCACACATGATGATGCGCTGTATATATCCCATAGATTGTACCTTGCCTATCTGGTTGAGTATGAAGTGCAGTGCGCTGTATGCAGGGATGAAGCATGTGGCGAGAATACTGATCCATAGACACCACATTACTCCTGTATGCTGTATAAACTCTTCAGCATTAAACATTTGCAGTACGGCTTCTGGTTGCGAGGCGAATGCTATGGTAAGGCAGAATGTCACTATGAATGGTATAAACATCAACAGTCCAAATACAGCTCCTATCCATGCTATTATGCTGCCGAGAGTGTTGAAGAAACTACGTGCCATACCTTGTTTGTCAAGATTGTCTTCATTCTCAGAGATTGACAACTCAGCTACTTCGTTAGAGAGATTTTGTGGAGTGACATCTATACCCTTCATGCGTAACTTCTGCTCTGGAGTCTTTGCCTGTGGAGCAAGTATCACTAATATGATGTAGAATAGTATTGGTGTCAGTTGGAATATGAATGGTATAAAAGAGGACATGATGCTAATGAGATTCCACCATAGCAATGTAAGAACGATGTATGCGAGTCGCCATGCCAATGGTACTCCACCGAAGTATGATGCACAGCCTGCCATGACACCACCCAGTATCTTGCGTGATGGGTCGCGGTAGAATCGTTTCTTCTTGAGAGAGTAAAACCATGAGTCGAGTGACTGTTCAAATGTATTGCTGCTTGCAGATTTGCCCGTACCATTATCAGCTTTTGTATTGTTTGCAGTATCATTGACAGACTCTTCGTTGTTTGTGATCTCGTTGAGTTCGCCTATACGTTTGATGATGTCCTGCACATGCTCGATAGTGATAGCCTCAATGCCTTGAGCCTTGAGTTCGTCAAAGAGTTCTGATATACGTGCCTCTATGTCGTTGGCTATCTCATCGCCACCCTCCTGACGTGAGAAGTATGAACGTAAGGTGTCTGTATAGTGGCTGAGCAACTCGAATGCGTCCTCATCTATGGAGTACAGTCTGCCACACAAGTTGATAGTTATATTCTTTTTCATATTTCTGGTCTTTTATATTCGTGTTATTTGTTTTCCTGCATTTATTAACCTTTCAGATTGTGTACTGTATCCTCAAGCTCACCCCATGCTTTGTCCAGTTGCTGCAGTATGAGTTTGCCGTCGTGAGTCAGTACATAATATTTGCGAGGCGGTCCCTGGGTGCTCTCTTGCCATTCGTAGGAGAGTATGCCGTCGTTCTTAAGTCGTGTGAGCAATGGGTAGAGAGTGCCTTCGACGACGAGCAGGTTAGCTTCCTTCAGACGTTTGATGATGTCAGATGTGTAGTATGGCCTCTCGCTCAGTAGCAGCATGATGCAGTACTCAAGCATACCCTTGCGCATCTGCGATTTTGCATTGTCAACGTTCATAATAATGTGATTATTTGGTTGGATAATAAGTTTTACGCCGCAAAAGTATGCATAATCTTACTACTATGCAATACATAGTACTAAAATAATTATCAAAATTAACAA
>JAZLKQ010000406.1:0-3491 GCA_045597745.1 Bacteroidaceae bacterium
GCTCTCAGGACTCTGCCGCGAACTCGACCCGACGCGTCCTGTCACCGAGGCATTGGCTTGTTGGAACGACAAGTGGATCGGTCAGGATGCCCTTGCTGCTCAACACGAGATAGCAGGTTACAACTATCTGCTCGACTGGGCAGAGGCCGATCATAAGCGTGTGCCAGAACGTATCATCTGGCAGACCGAGTCTTATCCACGCGACGTGTATAAGAACTGGAAGCTTGTGATGAACAATGACTATATCATCGGCGACTTCGTCTGGACAGCCATCGACTATATCGGCGAATCAAGCATCGGCCGATGGTTCTATCAGGGCGATACACCGGGCGAACACTATCAGGGCACACACTTCCCATGGCATGGCGCATACTGCGGCGATATCGACCTCACAGGATGGAGAAAGCCTGTGAGCTACTATCGTCAGGTGATGTTTGCACCAGAGACAGCAGAAAAGCTACATATGGCCGTTCGCGAACCAGATGGATATTACGGACAGATCCGCGAGACACAGTGGTCGGTATGGCCAACATGGGACTCGTGGAACTGGGAAGGCTGGGAAGGTAAGCCAGTCGATGTAGAAGTCTATACAGCTCAATATATGAAGGTACGTCTCTATCTCAACGACGAGGTAGTGGGTGAACAGGAAGTAGGAGAGGATTGTCTCGCTACATTCGCAGTGCCATACACAGCCGGCACACTCAAGGCTGTAGGACTCTGGGAAGGCGAAGAACAGGACACAGTCACAATCGCTACAGCAGGTCAGCCAGCATCATTGCGCATCACAGCCGACCGAACAGAGCTCGATGGCAACGGACAGGATCTCTCATTTATCACCGTAGAGGTGCTCGACAAGGACGGCAACATATGTCCTAATGCCGAACTTCCTATCACATGCAGCATCGAAGGTGATGCTAAGATCGCAGCGATCGGCAATGCCAATCTTCAGGATACAGATACCTATGCCGATGATGTACACACTACCTGGAAGGGCCGTGCACTCATCGTAGTACGTGCGCCAAAGCAGAATGGCACGTCGAAGGTTTATGTGTCGTCAGAAGATCTGGACGTGGCAAGTGTTGAAATAATTTCGTTGTAATTATTTCAACGGTTCATGGTTCATGGTTCAGGGTTCATGGTTAAAGATTATTATAAACTCACTAACTATTAATTCTTATTTAATATGAAGAAAATTCTCTTCGCATTGTCACTGGTCTGTGTCGGACTGGTTTCGGTAATCGCTTGTAAGGGACTTGTCGACGGAGTCGTGCTACAGCGTCCGGAAGGTCCTTGCGACATCTATGAGGCTAATGGCGCACCATGTGCAGCAGCTCATAGTAGTACACGTGCACTCTATGCATCTTACGACGGACCTCTCTATCAGGTCATGCGTCAGTCAGACGGCAAGACACTCGACATCGGCGTAGTAAAGGCTACAGCTACCGATGCAGGTGGTTATGCCGATGCTGCAGCACAGGATGCATTCTGTAAGGACACTTATTGCTGGGTGACTATCCTCTACGATCAGTCGCCATACAAGAACCACCTCTATCAGGCACCACGCGGTACATTCAGCGGTTCGGCAATGGGTGGATATAATAATGTACCTGTAGCAGACTGGGCACCAGTCAATGTGATGGGCCACAAGGTCTATGGTCTCATGATCACTCCAGGTATGGGTCTTCGTCTCAACGATACACGCGGTACAGCAGTCGACGACTTGGCAGAAGGCCAGTACTGGGTAGTCAACGGACATCACTACAACTCAGGTTGCTGCTTCGACTACGGTAATGCAGAGACCGACAGTAAGGACGATGGCGACGGTACAATGGAGACTACATTCTTCGGCAATACTAACGGATGGTACTATGGCGAAGGTAAGGGTCCTTGGATCATGACCGACCAGGAGAACAATCTCGTGGGATGTGTCAACGACGATCCTAACGATAAGTACTGCCGCGGTCTCGAAGAGATCACTTGGCGTTTCGTTACAGCTACTGCCGATGGTGAGCCACACCACTGGCGTTCGATGGGTGGTAACGCACAGGAAGGCGAACTCAAGGTTTATTATGATGGAGGCCGTATCAAGAACGATCGCAACAGCTACGACCCAATGCGTAAGCAGGGTGCAATCCTCCTCGGTAACGGTGGTGACAACAGCGTAGGTTCGGCAGGTACATACTACGAAGGTGCAATGACCAAGGCAGGAACATTCCCATCAAAGGAAGTACAGCAGTTGATCCAGGCCAATGTAGTTGCAGCAAAGTATAAGGTAGCTACAGTCGAGATGTTCCCATCGCTCGAGACACCACGTCCATCGAACGTACAGACATTCGCACTCGGCAGCAAGCAGACTACTACAGTACGCTTTGTCAACAATACCGACGCAGCTATCGACGATCTCGTGCTATCAGTCAAGGCTCCTAAGGGCTGGACAGTAGCATCGTCAAAGAAGATCGGCTATGCAGTAGAACCAGGTCAGACAGTGATCGAGGAATTTGATGTAACATCGGGCAGCACTCCTTTCAACGGCGATCTCGTAGCTACAGCAGCTTGGGGCAAGACCAAGGAGACTACTACACTCAAGGTACGCAACGTAGCACCAATCAAGATCAATGAGTTCAGCATCACCGACGCATTCATCGAGCTCTACAATGCATGTGATCAGGAAGTAGATATCTCAGGCTGGAATGTCACACAGCACCAGACCAATCTCCCATACTTCTCAGCAATCACAGTTCCTTCGGGCACAAAGCTCGCACCTAAGTCATACTATCTCATGGGTATGGCCAATTCAGGTCTTGCAGTCGATGCAGCCAAGGGCGAGAGCACAATCTACGTACGCAGCGTAGAAGGCATCAAGGCTGGCGACGAGATCACAATCGGAGGCGAGAAGAAGACAGTCAAGGCAGTTGTTGCTCCTGAGAATCCAACACCAGCTGCAGATCCTGCTACACGTCGTCGTTTCGCTCCTGCAGGCACTCCAACTACAGTATGGCAGCCACTCCCAGGCGGACATCATATCGAGATCCCAGTAGGCTCAACCAATATCCCAGTTGCCGACGTATCTTGGTTCAAGGTAGGTCAGAAGATGGCTATCGGTTACGGCACAACTCTTCCTGCAGTATCTAACTCTACAGAGAAGTACGAAGTAGTTACAGTTACAGCAGTAGGTCAGCCAGCATCACAGGGTTGGTTGGCAATGGATGCTAAGCCAGGCGACACCAACATCAAGGTTTCCAACGTAGCTAACATCACAGTAGGCGACAAGATCCGTCTCGACATCGAGAGTGAGGGTCATGGTATCGAATATGTCACAGTTACTAAGGTCGGTACAGCATCAGTACGCAATACACTCGCAGGTCCATTGAAGGAAGGTGAGGATCCTGGTACAGGTCTCGAACTTGCAGAGCCTCTCAAGTACGCTCATGCATCTAATATGCCATATTGTGTCGATGGTACCGGTATCACATTCGAACCAGCTACCAAGG
>JAZLKQ010000407.1:0-4242 GCA_045597745.1 Bacteroidaceae bacterium
CTGCGGGCAATGAGGAGCCAATGATATTCTCGTCTGAAGATGACGAGCAGTCCTTCGTCCACAAGGTATCATGTGGCATAATCAGTCCATCCAGCACAAGGGAAGAGAAGGACACAGACAATGTATTGTGCCAAAAGGAGAAAGAGGAGAATGTGACCTTCGTATATCACAAGGCATTGGCAGAGTTTCGCCAGTCCAACGCCTCAGTCAAGTACATAATGGA
Source organism: Bacteroidaceae bacterium (assembly GCA_045597745.1). Lineage (GTDB taxonomy): Bacteria > Bacteroidota > Bacteroidia > Bacteroidales > Bacteroidaceae > Minthosoma. Next base: position 224 of record JAZLKQ010000407.1, read on the forward strand.
GGATGCAGACGACCAAAGCTCTGACAGCAAGCGCGACTTCATTGCTGAAGGTTTGCTCTTCCACAGGCTCTTCGAACTACTCTCCCACCCTGATGATATAGACAAGGCCATCAGACAACTAGAGTGCGAGGGGTGCTTCAGCAATGCTTTGGAGAAAGAATCGGCAAGACATCTCATACTCCGTGCATTTGACAAGACCATAGCTCGCGAGTGGTTTGACCCTAAGTGGAAGGCATACAACGAGTGCAGCATACTCGCATGTGACAGCAATGGTGTACCAGTTGAGTGCCGACCTGACCGAGTGATAACAGATGGAGAGGAGACCATCGTCATCGACTACAAGACAGGACGACAGCACGAGAGCCACATCACTCAGGTACAGTCATATATCTCATTGCTCCGGCAGATGGGACTGCCTAATGTACACGGATATGTATGGTACATCAGACGAGGTGACGTCATTGACGTTAAGTGATTTCACTCCTTATTCACTAATCAAATACACACACCATCATTATGACATTCTTAGAAATTGTAGCCAACGATATACATACACGATTTGACGGACAGTACGATGATGTCACCATCATATTTCCCAACAAGCGTGCACGACTTTTCTTCAACCAGTACATTGCCAGCCTTGCGGGCAATCCTATCTGGACACCTCAATACAGCACCATAAGCGAGATATTCGCTTCACTCTCGGACCTCACCATTGCCGACCGCATACAGCTCGTATGTATGCTCTATCGGTCGTACATCAAGATTACAGGCAAGGACGCAAGCATCGAGACACTGGACAAGTTCTACTCATGGGGAGAAATCATGCTCAACGACTTTCAGGACATTGACAACAACATGGCACAGGCCGACAAACTGTTTAAGAATATCGAAGAGCTTGCCGACTTGACCGATCTCAGTTATCTGTCGGACAATCAACGAGAAGCAATATATCAGTTCTTCGAAAACTTCAGCATCGACATAGAGAAGTCTATGCTCAAGAAGAAGTTTCTCAGCCTGTGGAATTACCTCTATGACATATACATTGACTTCCGCCAGACACTGCAAGCCAACGGATTTGCATATGAAGGTATGCTCAAGCGCAATGTCATCGAAGGACTCATGGCAGAAGACGACAGATACAGAGAGAGAGCCGAGTCGTCACTACGTCGCAGGAAGTATGTCGTTGTAGGATTTAATATACTCAACGAGACGGAAAGGGCACTCTTCGTCTATCTAAGAGAGCACTACGACATACTCTTCTATTGGGACTACGACGAGGCGTATACAGGCAACCTTGCATCTGGCAACGACAAGACCATGTACGAAGCGGGGCAGTTTATACAGCAGAACATACGCATATTTGGCAATGCGCTTGATGCCGACACTCTGCATGTGAGAGGATTGGACGAGCAGTCATTCAACAACTTCCGCAAGCCAAAGCAGATAAACTTTATCGCTGCACCTACCGAAAACGCGCAGACCAGATACATAGACCGATGGATAAGGTCTGGCAACAGACTCGCCAAGCCATACAGACAGACTGCTATTGTGCTATGCAACGAGGCTCTATTGCCATCAGTATTACACTCCATACCTGAGCAGGTGCCAGGTACTGACGAGACGATGAGCCTCAACATCACGATGGGTTATCCTATGATGAGCACACCTATATGCAGCTACATAGCAGCACTCATTGACATGCAGACCGCAGGACAGACAGGCAACGGGACTTGGAGATACAGATATGTTGCTCAGGTACTCGACCATCCGTACACTCACCGTATGGCTAAAGACGATGCTATTAGCATTCATATAAGTCTGAAGCAGAACAACATGAAGTTCCCCGAAGAAGAACTTTTCACTTCATCCAGCAATGCATTTATCCAGACACTCTTTACCCAGCATCACTCCAACAGGGACATACTGTCATATCTGGCTGAGATCATCAAGCGCATAGGCAACTCATACAAAGACGAGATGTTGCTCTGCAAGCAGGGTCAACACGATGAGAAGTACAACGAATCGCAGTTGTATGTCGAATCAATATTCAACGCCAATCTCATCATCAACCGCCTGCTCAGTATTCAGGACACAGGGCTACTCAATGTCAATCAGCACACTCTGTCAAGACTCGTCAAGCAGTTGCTGCAGGATAAGGCGATACCTTTCCATGGCGAACCAATCATCGGACTGCAGATCATGGGACTGCTCGAGACACGCAATCTCGACTTCAAGCATGTCATCATGCTCTCTGTCACAGATGACAACCTGCCAAAGTCTGCAGACAGGAGTTCGCTTATACCGTACAACCTACGCAACGCCTATGGCATGTCAACGCTTGAGAAACAGATAAGTCTATATGCATACTACTTCTACAGACTCATACAGAGGGCTGAAGACGTCACAATCATGTACAACAACTCTACCAACGACCTCGCCAAGGGGGAGATGTCAAGATTTATGATGCAGTTGCTTATTGATAACGACAAGCTCTTTGCTAAAGGACAGAAGATCAGTACGACTGTACTCACAGCAGATCACGAGATGATAAAACCAATGGAGTACGTGGCTAAGAAGACCCCAGAGGTGATGAAGCGACTATATAGCATCTATTGCCCACAGTTGCTCGAAGGCGACAATGCTGGCAAGCAGTCCAAACTGTCACCTTCCGCCATCAACATGTATATAGACTGCCCACTTGCATTCTACTTCAAGTACGTAGCAAACTTCAACGAACAGGATGAGGTAATGGAGGAGGTAGACAATGCTATCTTCGGAACCATATTCCATGACAGTATGCAGGCTATATACGAGTACCTCATGCAACACAAGAACGGCAGCGAGATTACTAAGCAGGACATCATTGCCATCACCAATCAGGAGCACAAGAACAGCAAGTCTTCTCTTATCAGGCAAGTAGTAGACAAGGCATTTGCCAGAGACTTCTTCAAGAATGAGAACAAGACTCCAATGTACAATGGTGAACAACTTATCAATCGACAGGTCATCATCACTTACGTCAAAAATCAGCTGCTGTACGATGCAGAACTCTGTCCGATGACTATCAACTATATGGAAAAGGGGCACTACACCACCCTCACCATACCTAAGGACACCACCACTCCGTCACTACCATCTGACCTGCAGATCATGATAGGTGGCATCATCGACCGATGCGATACGGTCACCATAGACGGCAATAAGGTGACACGAATAGTAGACTACAAGACCAGTGCAAAAGCGCAGAAAGCTGCAAGTCTTGACAAACTGTTCATAAACAGCGCCAACAGACCGTACCACATACTCCAGGCACTCTACTACTCATACGTAGTCACACAAAACGATGACGTATGCATAGCACCTGCTCTCATGTATGTCAAAGCAAGAAGCTCTTGCGAACCAATCATCAAGATTGACAAGAAGCAGATCGATGACTTCCGTGACATTAGTGACGAATATAAAGAACTACTTACCGAGACTGTAGCAGAAATATTCGATCCACTGGTAGACTTCAAGCAGAGCTGTACCGACAAGAAATGCGGATACTGCTCATTCAACAATCTATGCAGAAGAGAAGTCATAAAGTTTGATTAGCACACGTCAGTACATAGGACAATAAAACAAGTGGGTGGCATCCTCATCGAGGCGCCACCCACACCAATCTAATTGGTAAAGTGAGAAAATGTGTTCATTCAATCATTCTGAATAATGACTGCTCCCGCAGTAAACTATAAAAAAATCACACACATCAATTATCTCGATTCTCACGAACAGGAGATATTGATCACATTAAAAATAACATATCGATTGCTTATTGTTATTCATCCAATTCTCCACACATGTTCTACAACACTCTTTTCATTCCATCAATTTCCAGTAGTGTCATAACACACTCTAATCCAATTAGTAATGTTTCCTATTTCATTCAATTCTTCATATATTCTCGTGCATTAGTTCCCCGCTCCCCCGCTCCCTCTCCCCCTATAGGGCGAAGTGAGAAGTACATTGGCATATAC
>JAZLKQ010000408.1:0-5085 GCA_045597745.1 Bacteroidaceae bacterium
TGGCTATGGTTATGGCTATGGTATGGAGAATGGCAATAAGCTAGAAGAAGTCTAAGATTCACATATAATATATCTGTTCGTTTATGGTAATAGCTGTAGACTTTGATGGTACGATAGTAGAACATCGCTATCCTGAGATAGGCGAGGAGAGACCTTTTGCTACTGAGGTCCTTCGCATGTTGATAGCTGATAGGCACAAGCTCATCCTGTGGTCTGTACGCGAGGGCAAGTTGCTTGATGATGCGGTCGCATGGTGTAAGGAGCGTGGTGTAGAGTTTTATGCTATCAATGGCGACAACTCCGAGATGTTCCAGGAAGCCAAGGACAAGAATCTGTCATGCAAGCTCAATGCTGATATGTTCATAGACGACAGAAACGTAGGAGGCTTACCAGACTGGCCTACCATCTATAAGATCATTAAGGAAGGTAAGACTTACAAACAGATACTTCGCCGTAAGTTTAAGGAAGAAATGGCAGAACAAGAACCACCATCACCTAAGTGGATGTTCTGGAAAAGTGACAAGAGATAAGACTTGACGACAGTTTGTTGATATAATAACAGCCCCGTGCAAATATATTGCTTGCATGGGGCTGTAATGTTTTTGATTAGTTTGTTTGATGTTATTGACAAGTCGTTTTGATGTTTTTGACGGGTCAATTCTTGATATTAGAAGTTCGCTGGATATTAAGTCCTTATTACGATATCAACGTGTCGAGAGTACATTATATCCTAAGAGCGAGTACCTTTAGAACTTAGTATATGGTATTGTGAGAGCGACCTCTCTTCCGTCACTCTCGTTTACGTACTTGTATACGATGTTGGTGTTTGTCTCCTTGCAGATAGTTGAAAGTTCGTTAAAGTCATTATCATCTGAGACCTTCCATTCGTCGACGACGCCATTGATAGCTTCTTCGCTGTTGTTGTTGCAGTATTCTTCTATTTTATCATACAGATCACTGGCATCTTCACTTACAATGATAGTGAGTTCGAGATCATTACTTTCATTAATCTTTGCCTCAGTAATCTGCATACCATTTCCCATGTCCATAGGACATTTCTTTGTGAGTTCAGCAACTAAAAGCCCTAATTTCACGATAGGAGTGTCACAACTTGTCAATGATACACATGCGATGACAGCACAAACGAATGTAGCTGCAATAGTTTTGAATAGTTTGTTCATGATTTTGTATTGATTTGATGTAAGTATTATGTATGTTGATGCAAATATATGGTAATTGTTGTACTAAAGCAACGTGAGTTCGACGAAATTTAAGTCTTTGAAAATTTAGTAATTAGCGAAATTCTTATTAACTTTGTAATATTCACAAAACAAAAAACTAAAGAATTCCGCATGATTACCGAAGTACAGCAATGACTTATCCTTGTAAGCTTCGCGCACAAGCATGGTCTTTCCAATACGTCTCCTGCCCGACAATACCGTAAACTGAGCATTCTCATACGATTGCTCTTCAATCTTGTGCAGTCTTGCAATCTCTTGTGTTCTATCGAAAAAATGCATATTCTATATGTGTGATGAGTTAATAGTCCATTTTAGTATCGTTATGTATATTACGATAAATAGATGGCAAAAATATGACATTCTTTTTGAATAACCAAATATTCATGTTATTTATTGTGTTTCAGATAGTAAAGGAATAAATAGGGTCATAGATAAGTATCGTAACCACTGTTACGGTAACAGCGGTTACGATACTTGTTAATAGTAGTTGCTCATCAGCTCTTTATCACGTCAGCAGGATTCTCTCTTGCCGCCTTGCGTATCTGCCAATAGACTGTGGCGAGAGTAAGCAGAATCATAAGCAAGAAAAAGGGCTATCCTTTCGCTCACGCGGGAGAATAGCCACAACACAAACACAAAATAAAACACGACAAAACTACTTTTCCTATGAGATCAGGTCATGCATAAGTCTCGTTGAGGAGTCTTTGCATCCGTATTCTCCGTTTATTCACATGAACGTGACCGGTTGGGCAACCTGATTCATATAAAAAACGTAGTGTGTATGTCTTTTGTTCGTCGCCACAGCGACTAAAATTCAAAATTTCCTATGTTATGATGAAAAACCAGTGTGTTACAAGTTTGTCAGCAGATTACTGGATACCTTCTTCTCTGAGACGCTTCTGCCAGTTCCATGCAGAGAGAAGTATCTCGTCGAGTGGGGTGTCAGCTTTCCATCCGAGGATGTTGTTAGCCTTGTCCACATTGCCCCAGATAGCCTCGATGTCGCCTTCACGACGTGGTGCAAACTCCCATGGGAGCTTCACGCCAGTTGCACGCTCAAATCCCTCAACGATTTCCTTAGTAGAGTATCCGTGTCCAGTACCGATGTTGAATACCTCGACTGGTTCTGTCTCCTTGTCAAGTACTCTTGTCATGGCGGCAACGTGAGCCTTGGCGAGGTCTACTACATAGATGTAGTCACGTATACATGTGCCGTCAGGTGTGTTGTAGTCGTTGCCGAACACCTTGAGCTGCTGGCGTATGCCGATCGCTGTCTGAGTGACGAATGGTATGAGGTTCATAGGTACGCCGTTAGGCAATTCGCCTATGAGAGCAGTAGGGTGCGCACCGATAGGGTTGAAGTATCTAAGTATGATGCTCTTGATGTTCGCACCGCTGTGTATATAGTCCTGTATGATTTCTTCGTTGACCTGCTTAGTGTTGCCGTAAGGGCTGAGAGCCTGCTGTATAGGTGCCTGTTCAGTGACAGGGAGGTTGTCCTCAGTAGGTTGGCCGTATACAGTACATGAAGAAGAGAATATGATACCCTTCACGTCGTACTTAGGCATGAGCTCAAGTACATTCATGAGAGAGTTGAGGTTGTTGCGGTAGTAGAGTAGTGGCTTCTGCACAGATTCGCCTACAGCCTTAGAAGCAGCGAAATGTATTACGCCCTTGATAGGATACTTCTTGAACACTTCTTCGACCTTGTCAAAGTCGTTGAGGTCCACCTGCTCGAATGCTGGACGAATGCCAGTGATCTTCTCAATGCCGTCTATTACGTTGGCGTTAGAGTTAGAAAGGTTGTCAATAATCACTACCTGATAACCTGCCTGCTGCAGTTCGACAGTAGTGTGAGAACCAATGAATCCGGTACCACCGGTAACGAGGATAGTCTCTTTCATATACTTAATCGTGTGTTTTAGTTTTGTTTTAGTTAGTATGCAAAGATAGTCATTATTTTGATAACAATAAATTATTTGCATATATTTATTTGCTCAATAGGAAATATCGTACACTTTCATTACTGATAAATAACAAAAAGATGATAGAATGCTCGCTTTTTCATGAAAGCAGAGTATATTTGCAGCATGAAAGCATCGAGCTATATATATATAATAAGGTGTACCCTGCTTATGGCATGTCTTGCCTTTATCTCCGGTTGTGAGAAGCCCAAGCCACACGACCTCGGAGTCTTCGGCGAGGCAGACGGAGGCATATCTGTACCGGACAACGCCCTCTTTGACTTGCCCGACATACAGGACAATGGCGAACTGATCGTGCTCACCATGTATGGACAGACCAGTTACTTCGAGTATAAGGGAGAGAATTTCGGCACCCAGTACATGCTTGCAGATGCATACGCCAAGAGCATCGGCGTGTGCGTCAGAGTCGATGTGTCGCATTCGCAGCAAGAGCTGGTTGAGAAGCTGTTGGCTGGTGAAGGAGACCTTGTGGCATACAATCTCGACATGGCAGACACGCTACGTGACGTGCTCGACTATTGTGGAGCAAAGTCCATAACACACTTTATCGACAGCATTGACGGCAGGAAGTCACAGCCCGACAATGCCAATACCGCATGGGCGGTGAGGAGCGAGAGCCAGTTGCTTGCACGGTCGGTAGACAGGTGGCTCGCTGTCAATGAACAGAAATTTACTGATCTCACGACCATCAAGATACATGACAGCTACGGCAATTCGTACGTGCCTGTGCGCCATCCACGTAGTCCGATACTCAATCTGACGAGAGGTGAGATCTCATACTACGATACCTTCTTCAAGCGCTATGCCCCACAGTGTGGATGGGACTGGCGACTGCTTGCCGCCCAGGCATACCAAGAGTCGTCGTTCGACCACAAGGCGGTGTCATGGGCTGGTGCCATGGGTCTGATGCAGCTCATGCCTGCTACTGCTAAGAGCGTCGGCGCATCGGGCAATGTCTTTGATCCAGAGACTAATGTGCGTGGTGCCGTGCGTCTCATCAGCAAGCTCAACAGCCATTATTCGTCTATCCACAATCCTAACGAACGTATATACTTCATCCTTGCCGCATACAATGCTGGACCTGGCCATGTGGATGATGCACGCAATCTGGCACGCAATCTCGGGCGCAATCCCGATGTGTGGTTTGGCAGTGTGGACCAGGTGGTGCTCGGCATGAGCAACAGCGAATACTACAATGATCCTGTGGTACGTCATGGTTACTTCCGTGGTTCGGAGACGTACAACTATGTGCACGACATTATTGCGAGGTGGAATGAATACAGGAGGAACCTCCCCTAACCCCTCTCCCCCTATAGGGCGAGGGGAGGACGATAGAGCATAGGGGAATAATTATGCATTATGCATCAACCGTATGTTGAAGCTTTGACGAACGTATGTTGAAGCTTTATCGAACGTATGTTGAAGCTTCGACGAACGTATGACTAAATTTGTATGACCGCATGGCAGAATATTGCTGTGCGGTCATGGTCTTTTTGGGGGCGGTATGCAAGTAGTGTATCGTGCTCTCGTTGGCGTGTCGTTTTGCTGACAAAACACCACTATTTTACTGATTTTTGCTTGATATTTACTTGATAAATCAATTTTATCAATACAAAATGCAATATTTATTGCCAAAACGATTGCAAAAAGAAATTATATCATTAACTTTGCAACCAGATTGAAAATAGGACATATTGTGGACAGGTCAGACTACAAGAAAATGGCTCTCCTGCCACTTAGGGTAAAGATAGCACAATACTAACACAAGGACGGCTTGATGCTGTCCAACATAAAACGACAGAAAATAATGGTAAAAAGAGAACAGCTAAGCAAAGCGGCAGAACTGCCTCTACGCCGTC
>JAZLKQ010000409.1:0-3614 GCA_045597745.1 Bacteroidaceae bacterium
GGCAATCAAGATAGACGGAAGCAAGTTTGGGGAAGAGATTAAGAATAAAGAATATACTGTTAATGGCATTAAGTTCACGATGATAGCAGTTGAAGGTGGTACTTTCACTATGGGAGCAACCCCTGAGCAGGCAAGTGATGCCGACGACGATGAGAAACCAGCTCATCAGGTGACACTCAGTAGCTACAGTATAGGTCAGACAGAGGTGACTCAGGCACTTTGGCAGGCTGTGATGGGAAGTAACCCTTCATACTTCAATGGCAATAACAAGCCTGTAGAACAAGTAAGCTGGAATGACTGCCAGACATTCATCAAGAAGCTCAATACTCTTACAGGCGAGAAGTTCCGCCTTCCTTCCGAAGCAGAGTGGGAATATGCCTGTCGTGGTGGCAATAAGAGCAAGGGCTACATATATAGCGGTAGCAACAATATAGACGATGTTGCATGGTATTATAGAAATAGTAGCAATATGACTCACGATGTCGCTACCAAGCTACCAAATGAACTCGGAATCTATGATATGAGCGGTAACGTATGGGAATGGTGTCAAGACTGGTATAACAATGCCTACTACCGCAATAGTCCTCAGACCAATCCTACAGGACCTTCAAGCGGCTCTATTCGTGTACTTCGTAGTGGCAGTTGGGGCAGCTATGCGGAGAGCTGTCGCTCGTCGTTTCGTTACAGCAGCGATCCCGACTACAGCATCAACTACTTCGGGTTGCGCCTTGCCCTTTCAGTTTACTAATATTCAAAGCTAACCATGACCTGCATATAAGTGTCAACTAATATAAGAGCCGCATAGATAATGGCAGTCTATGCGGCTCTGTTGATGGTACAATATATATGAACTCACTTGCTCAGATGATTTCTATACATCATGTTAACTTACATTATAAAAAGGTGCTTGTCTCACTTCAAAGAGAAAGCACCTCTAATTAAAATAAAAGAAAGTATATTGCCTGAGATTATGACACAAGCCGATTAGAGTGGGTAGTTGTCGAAGTCGTAAAGGACAGTAGAGAGATAACGTTCGCCTGTATCTGGAAGAAGTGCCACGATGTTCTTTCCTTCATTCTCAGGGAGCTTGGCGAGCTGTGTAGCAGCGTATGTAGATGCTCCTGATGATATACCTACGAGCAGACCTTCTGTAGCTGCAAGCTTGCGGCTGGTAAGTATTGCTGCGTCTGATGGTACACGGAATATCTCATCTACGGCTTCGCGGTCGAATGTCTTTGGTACAAATCCTGCTCCGATACCCTGTATCTTGTGTGAACCGGATGGCTCGCCTGAGAGTACTGCAGATGAGTCTGGTTCGACTGCAACGATCTTGATGCCAGGTATGAGTTGCTTGAGGCGCTTGCCAACACCACTTACTGTACCGCCAGTACCTACACCAGCTACGAATATGTCTACCTTGCCGTCAGTATCACGGTATATCTCTTCGGCTGTAGTAGCATAGTGAATTGCAGGATTGGCAGGATTCTCAAACTGCTGCAGTATTACCGCACCTTCGATAGAGTCACGTAGCTCTTCCGCCTTAGCGATTGCTCCCTTCATGCCTGTAGAACCTGGAGTAAGTACAACCTGTGCACCGTATGCCTTGACGAGGTTGCGACGCTCGATGCTCATGGTCTCAGGCATTGTGAGTATGAGATGGTATCCCTTGACTGCGCTGATGAGTGCAAGTCCAACACCAGTATTGCCAGAAGTAGGTTCGATGATGGTAGCACCTGGCTTGATGACTCCTCGGCGTTCTGCGTCCTCTATCATGTTGAGAGCTATACGGTCCTTGACGCTACCGCCAGGGTTGAAGTACTCTACCTTAGCTATGATCTTAGCCTTTGCCTCTTCTTTTTCAGCGTATGTATGGAGCTGAAGGAGTGGTGTGTTACCTATAAGCTGAGTAAGCTTGTCTGATATTTTTGCCATAATGATTAGTGTGTATTAATAATGATCATCTGTTGATATGATGATGCAAAGTTGATATTTTTTTATTATTATTCCAAGACTATTCGCAAAATTATGCATTATGCATTAAAATCAAATCTGTGCTAATGCCTGATCAAGGTCAGCAATGATGTCGTCTATATGTTCTACACCGATTGACAGACGTACAGTAGTTGGAGTGATGTGCTGCTGCTCGAGTTCTTCTGGCGAAAGCTGTGAGTGAGTAGTCGTGTATGGATGGATGACGAGCGACTTGACATCAGCCACATTGGCAAGAAGTGAGAATATCTGCAGGGCGTCGATAAACTTCCATGTATCCTCCTGTGTGCCATTGATCTCAAATGTGAAGATGCTACCTGCACCCTTTGGGAAATACTGCTGATACAGTGCATGGTCACGATGTGAAGGGAGTGCAGGATGGCTTACGCTCTTAACCTTTGGATGCTTGGAGAGATAGTCAACGACCTTAAGCGCATTTTCCACATGGCGCTCGATACGGAGTGGGAGAGACTCAACGCCCTGAAGGAGTATCCATGCATTGAATGGAGATATTGTTGCACCAGTATCGCGAAGAAGGACGGCTCTGATACGAGTGACGAATGCTGCAGCTCCAGCAACATCTGCAAATACTGCACCATGGTATGATGGATCTGGTTTGGCAAGGGTAGGGTACTTGTCTGCGTTTGCCTTATAGTCAAACTTGCCTGCATCTACTATCACGCCACCAAGGCTGCTACCATGTCCACCGATAAACTTAGTTGCTGAATGTACTACGATGTCAGCTCCGTGTTCGATAGGACGGATAAGGATTGGAGTGCCAAATGTGTTGTCTACAATAAGAAGTGTGTTGTGACGGTGAGCGACTTCTGCTATAGCGTCAAGATTGGTGATGTCAGAGTTAGGGTTGCCGAATGTCTCAACATACACAGCCTTAGTGTTTGGCTTGATTGCATGTTCGAGTGCCTCAAGATCATTTACATTTACTATGTCGTATGATACGCCCTGAGTAGAGAGAGTGTGTGTGATGAGATTGTACGAACCTCCATAGAGATTGTCTGCAGCTACGATATGGTCACCATTCTGTGCGATATTCTGCAGAGCGTAAGTAACTGCTGCTGCGCCTGAAGCTACTGCCAATCCTGCTATACCTCCTTCGAGTGCTGCGATGCGGTCTTCGAATACTCCCTGAGTAGAATTGGTAAGTCTGCCGTAGATATTGCCAGCGTCACGTAGACCAAATCTGTCTGCCGCATGTTGTGAGTTGCGGAATACATACGATGTTGTCTGATAGATAGGTACTGCACGTGCGTCTGTTGCTGGGTCTGGATTTTCCTGTCCTACGTGAAGTGCGAGTGTCTCAAGATGAAATTTCTGTGCCATAATTCTTTTCCTTTCTTTAATTTTTATTTGTTATTAATGTTATTTCTTTGTTTTGACGATGCAAAGTTACGGGTATTAGAATATATGACATAGCAAAAGGATAAACAAAGGATAAACATTCTGTTTGGTCAGAAGGTAGTATAATATATTGCTACACAATCATTCATAATCATGCTTTGGCGGAATATTTTTCCTCACCACGGATTATGTATTATTCATTATCAATTATGCATAAAAAAAAGTGTATATCCCATGTGAGATATACACCTTATTATAATAATATT
>JAZLKQ010000410.1:0-7386 GCA_045597745.1 Bacteroidaceae bacterium
CCTCTCTTGACTGTCAGTTCAATCTTAAAGGCGGTATTATTAGCAATTGTTATCATTGATTCGTTGTATTAGTGGCTGCTGCCGTGAATCCTATGAGGTCGTTAGCCTCGTTAAACATCATTCGTGCGCGCCCCTCGTCAGCATAAGTGACGAATACAAGGCCCGCAATATAGTAGATGATTGCTCTGTAGACTGTAGGAGACAGAGGAACATAAGGCTGTGATGGAGTGTGTTCGCCCTCACCTTCGCTTCCTCCTGTATCCGTATCTCCGATATCCGCGTCATCCTCCATCTTAGGGTCTGTCATGATACCTATAAGCACCGTATCATTCTTCTGCCCGGTGTATAGCTCAAGGTATTTAGCGCGGCCCGCTTTGACTGCGATAGCGACCTTAGGCCGTTGGGGCGTTCCAGTGCAGTAAGGGTCACTGAGACGTGAGTATTCCTTCTCTGTCCATTGTATGACTTCTCCCTCGCCTACGGCACGTGCCCATGAGCTCATTCGGGCATATACCAGTCTGAGATAGTCACCGGGCAATTGGCATACCGCGAATCCATTGTCGTCAATCACAACACCATTCGATGCCTCTGTCAGCCGTACGGATGGCTCGAGGAGCGAGGCTTCGGCATTACGATAAACAAATCTCATTGCCTCTGTTATCTTGGAGATTATAATAGTCCTTCTCTCAGAGTCATCCTGCGTCTCGAATTCTGCGTCATTCTCCGCGATCTCGTCAATGCAGATGTTAACATCGCGTACTATATCGTCCACGGTATATGACTGCACCGATGTAGGTATAGGATTGTCAGCCATGTTCATTTACTTTTTGATTGTTGCGCCGTACTGCTCGAGTAAGTGCTCCATATTATCGTTAGTTACGTCCTCACCCTTCTCCATGAGGAAATGCATTGCCTCATTGGCAGAGGCGAATGTCAGACCCTGCGCATCTTCCTGCGCTCCGGCTTTGGTTGCTGCCTTCGCGCGCTCTCGCTTCGCCTTGATAGCGGCTTTCTTCTGCTTTTCCTCCTCTGCTATCTGCGCCAGCGCTTCACGTGCCATTGCCTCTCTGCGTGATGAGGTATCAATATTGAAGCCCTGATGCGACTGTGTCTCGTTGCGCATCTGTGTCTCGCTTGCGTATGTACCGCCAAGACGGATGGCATGTCCGAAGCGCGAATCATGTTCAATAGCATCCTGGATGAATGGTTCAGAGGTGCAGAGGCGCGCACTCTCAGAGGTGCGTGTGCCTTGTCCGTTGCGGAAGTTGAGAGTTATCTCCACACCGCAATATGTAGTCTTGAGTTTTCCCGCGGACATGCCCGCAAGATAATATACTTTAGTCATAGTTTTTTATATTAAGTAAAGCGGGAAAGGGGCATTGCCCTTCCCCGCCAACAATTAAACAGTATTATGACACCACAGATTATGCTTCTATGCCGCGATTGAATTGGATCCAAGCAGAACCATCATACTCGTAGAGACCGCGGTCGTAATTACCGTCGAGCTCGGTGAGGTATACCTTGTCGCCCTTAGTGCAATTCTCATTAGGGAGTGATGTTACCGACTTGAACGACTCTACGATGCCTGCGCCATATCCCTTGGCAAAGAGTTCGGTTGTGCCAATGAGCATAGATGCCATCGAGTTAACGATGAAACAGTCATCCTGTACGAAGAATTCCTTGGTGAGCTCCTCTACCTGACCAGTCTCACCCTTCTTGCCGTCCACCTTGTAGGTGCTGCCATTGTCGCGGTAGATACGCATAGAATCCTCCATAGGGAGCGCGATAGCCGCCTTCTCAAGGTGATGCTGAGTGAATGACTTCTCATGTTTAAATCGCAGAGTACCGTAAGGTGTCTCAAGGGATGCGACCTTGATCTTGAGCACCTCATCGTCAAGATATACGATGCGCTGTACATCCTCACCCCAATCAATGTTGAGGAGTGACTCAGTAAAGTCGCTACCCATGTACACGTCAATGACTGTCGCATCAGTGTAGGTAGAGAAGAGCATCTTAGAGATTGCGATGAGGTCGCCCTTGGTTACCTTACCGCCATTGAGCTGATACATCATGCGCAACTGGTTGATGGTGCCTTCCTGTGTGTAACAGATACGCATGCCATTCTTTGTGCGCTTGTAGAACTTACGGCGTACACCGAAGAGTGTAGTGGTAGTGTAGAGCTTCTTGTAAGCATCGAGTGTCTGGCGCTTGACACGATCCTTCTCCCAGTCCACCTCCTTGACTGCTTCAGAGAAGAAGTCTGTGATAGCAACAGAATAACCCTTCTTCTGAAGGTAAGCCTTGCGTGTAGAAGGAATAATGTTGAGAGGGTCTACCTCTACCTCCTCCTCTGCGAGTGCTGGAGCTGCAAGCATGAGGAGCGCGCCTGACTCAATGTTAGGAACATAGGTCTCCCCATCAGTACCAATAGGACCATTGATTGCCATAACCTCCGGGTAACCAGAATCGTCATTCTTGGTGACGTAGAGCATGAGGTTCTCTTCCGACTCATGACCATCCTCATCATAACCCTTGACAGAAGGAACAATGATGGTGTAGTTCTTGCGGAATATAGCCGCGTCAGCCGCTGGCACGGTGAGGTCAACCTTGTGTTTCTTGGCTGTGCCATTATTGATAGCAGTCTGAAGACGGCTCTCTGTCTTGATGTCACCTACCTCTGGGTACTCTGCCTCCTTGTGTCCCTTGAATGAGAACTGAGTGGCCTTGGTGAATACGTCAGAATAGAATGGATACACCTGCGCGTGGTATTCTACCACCTTGCGAAACATCTTGTTGTTCAGCAGACCTACCTGCTGAAGCACAGAGGCATTGGCATCATGACCATGCTGTGCAATACCGCCCTTGTCTGTAGGTGTAGTCTTTACGCCATCCTCAAGAGGAGTGTTGGCATTAGGGTCTGGGTCTGTGTCGCCATAGTTGCGGACATTAGGTTCGTCAGTCGCAAGACCCGCGCCACCAAGGACGCATGCGATCGCTGAAAGAAGTGTCATGCAGACACTGTAAAAAATGTTCTTCTTCTTCATTTGTATAATATTTATTTTTAAACTCCGAACATGTTGCTCTCTGAAGACTCTTTCTCAGTAGCCTCCGGCTGGGACATCTGTCGCCCGGTCATACGTGTATTCTGCTGTGGCATGCTGCGTACCTTGTTGCTTACCTTCTGCGCAAGGCCCTCCGCGTATCCGTTCTCACGCGCCTCGCTGACATCACCCTCGTGGCGAAGACCCTGCGCGAACATGCGGAAATTATCAGCATCAATCTTGTTGACCAGCAGGTCATCCATAACCTGATACATGCTTGCTATAACCTGATTGCGCTCTTCCTCGCTGAGACCGAGTTCTTCGGTCACTGAGTTGATTGCGTCCACCGAAGGCTGGAAGTTGTCAGCACTCTGCTGCTCTATCTCCTTGAGTTTTGCCTTCTTCTCAAGGGAGGTCTTTTGCGCTTCTGCCAGTTTCTTGGCGTACTCCGGGTCGTTCTGTAGTGCCTCAAGGTCAAGGCGACCGTTGCTGACAAGCCAAAGGACGGGGTCGAATTCTCCTGTCTTGTCTGCTTTCGCAGCCTCTACCATGTCAACGAATTCACTACTGTTGCCTATCGCGTTAGTGAGGTTGTTAAAGGATTCCTCATATCCGTCTCTCTCCTTCAGTCGTCCGGACAGATGATTGACGTATGCCTCGTCATCCGACAGATCTTCATCTGGATAACGTTCTGCATAATCACGTCTGAATCGGTCGCGTGCAGAGACTGTTTCCTGTGTTTCAGGGGTCTCTGTTACAGGAGCCTCTGTTGCAGGTTCAGACACCTGCTGCTGTACATTTTCTGCCATTTGCGTATTTATTAATTTAACAAATGCAAAATTATCGGTATTCGGGGCGCTCAAGTGCGATTTTGGCCATAATGTATTTTGTGATTTTAGATTTTTTTTGTAACTTTGCATTATAGCAAACCTTTAAATTATTAGCCGAGGGATAACAAAAGAGAAACGAGCTTTTATGTGCTCGAGATGCGCCGATGTCTATGGCGCGCTTACAGAGAGGCATTCGCGAGACGCGATGTGCGTAATTCCGATGATGCTCTGCGTGTAGCCGTAGGGATGCCATGCCATCGCTATTGGATATCAGCCAAGGAGGCGGCACGCCAGATATCGCGCATGGAGAAAGGATTTGAGACATCCTATCGCAGTCCTCATAAGAGAGAAATCATCGCAAGAGTATATGAGCGATATAAGCAATTACGCGGGAGATATGAATTCCGCGGTATGTCTGTTCGCTTTGTTACCAGTTATGCGGTCAACAGCCCTGCGCCTTGTTTTTACATTTCCGTTAGATCAGCGAGAAGGGCATTGTCGCAACTAAGAAAAGACAGGAGAGGCATATGACACGCAATATTACATCCCTTCTGCTCACCGTGATATGCGTAGTGTGCTATTGTCTGCCTATGCGCATAGGATATACAGAGAATAGCGGGCTTCTTCCAACTATCGTATATTCGTTTTTTCATGCCAACATACTGCATCTTATCGTTAACGTCATAGCACTATGGCGGTTCAGACCGCGTGTGCATACATGCGTAGCATCATTCATTATCGCAGTGCTGTGCGCGGTATTCCCATTCACCAGCATTGGCGAACCTACGATGGGGCTGTCAGCATTCCTCTTTGCAGCCTATGCACGCATGTACGTGTCATGGCATCTGTCGGTAAAGTGGCTGATATTGGCGCAGTGCGCATTTGCCTGTCTGCCACACGTCAATTGGCGTGTGCATGCACTCGCATTCGTATTGTCTTACCTATATTGGAGTTATTATTATGAACGCAAGGATAACGGCTAAAGAACTGATTGCGGAGTCAGCGAAGCGCAAGTCTGAGATATTCGGAAGGCATAACCAATACACCGGATACGGCATGGAGTTACACACGAACAAGTGCGTAATATCCGACATGGGCGACCTGCGCAAACAATGGCTTACCGATGAGGTGTACAACAACCAGTTGTACCAGGAGGTCATGCGCTGGGGAAGTATCCATAAGTATGTAGAGGCTATCAATGCGCAATATGCGAATGACCCCGATATGGACACTTTAACCTACGAGTTAGTGTACGAGATGCTTGTGCTGACACGTATTCGCCGAGACCCTTCATTCGCGTTTTATTGCCTCTTCACCATCACCTACAAGAAGGGAGGTACAGGTCCGTTCGAGCTTAACTACGCGCAGAGATATGTCTTATCGGAGTTTGAGACCATGCGCGTGTCCGGAGCGCCTATGCGCTTCATCCTTCTCAAGGCACGCCAGTGGGGCGGCTCTACGCTTGTGCAGTTATACATGGCGTGGATTCAGCTCTTCGTGTGTGAGCAATGGAACAGTATCATCATTGCGCAGGTCAAGGATACGGCAAAGGTCATCCGCGCGATGTACACCAAGGTGCTGGAGAATTTTCCGCACATCATATTTGGTTCAGCTCTCGATTTCCGTCCGTTCGAGAAATCTCAGGACGAGTATATCATCACAGATCCAAAGGGCAATGTGGTGCGTGATGTCCGTATCGGTATTGGTTCATACGAGAAATTCGCCGGCCTCCGTGGTCACCCTTATCACCTCGCACATTTCTCTGAGGTGGCATACTGGAAGACTACACCGGGCAAGTCCGCGGAGGAAGTGGTAACCAACATCAATGGTGGTTTCGATGATATTGAGAACACCTTCATCTGTATGGAGTCAACACCATGCGGTAACACTGGTCTATTCTATGATCAATATCAGTTAGCGAAGAATCCTGAGATTATCACGCTCATGAAGGCGCTGTTCGTACCGTTCTTCTACCTTGAGAAGGACATGCGCGAATTCCGGTCGGTCAAGGAGCGCCAGCAATTCACACAGAATCTCATAGACAACAGGACACAGAAGGATGCTCCCGACAAGGCGCATGAGTCAGGTGAATACCTGTGGGGATTATGGATGAAGGGCGCTACCCTTGAGCACATATACTGGTATGTTACTAAGCGCTCCACTTTCACAGACTTTGCCCAGATGGCATCTGAGGCTCCTTCTGATGACATAGAGTGCTTCACATATAGCGGTCGCCGTATCTTCTCCATCAAGTGGATTGAATACCTGCGTTCACTATACGTCAAGAATCCTATATGGATGGGCGATATCATATACCGTCCGGATATGCCTCCCCATCTCAGCGAGAACAAGGACGGGGAATTCCGGATATGGCGCAAGCCAGGACGTGAACATATAGAGAACCGATACCTTGTTATCGTTGACCCGGGTGGACGTAACAAGGCGACATCTGACCCTAACGTCATAACGGTCATTGACCGTATGCCTCTCCTCATAGACGGTGGTTGTCCTGAGGTGGTTGCTCGTTGGCGCGGATGGATACGATACGATGACCTTGCCTATAAGGCGGTTGCCGTAGCGCAGTTGTACGATAACGCCAAACTGGTATTCGAGAGCAACACATACGATAAGAAGAAGGCGCAGGCAAAAGAATTTACGGAGGATGAGGATCACACAGAAGGTGTACTCAACATCCTTAGAGATGTGTACAAGAATCTCTATATGCGCAAGTCCACATCAAAGGAGGATATACGTAACGGCATACTTACCAAGGTGGGATTCCAGACTAACCATACCACAAAACAAGACATGGTTGATAACTTTACCATCGTATTCGAGGATAACAAGTTCATAGACCCAGATGACCGATTCTATGAGGAGGCTTCTGTATATGAGAAGAAGGACGATGGTAACTGGGGTAACATGGATGGCAAGTTCAGCAATGGCGAGAAACGTCATGACGATATACTCATGACCTGTATGATAGGTTGCCTTATATCGCGAGATATGCCTCTGCCAGCGCGTACGAAAAATGCTGTGGCCCATGAATACATAGACCACAGCACTCATAATGAAAGTGATATCTGATATTATTCGGATATTACCTTAAGAGCTTTTTTACGCAGTTCGCGTATGCTCTGCAAGATATTCTGCTTTTCGCTCTCCGATACATCCGACCTGATGAGTCTCGCCTTCTGCTTGTTGATAAGCCTCTTGTGTATGCCTAATGCCTTATGCCTACGCAGTTCGACAAGATGCTCATCCCTGTACTGGCTTCCCTCCGTTGAGGACTCCAAGACCTTGAGGTGACTGCTTATATCGGCACCTTCCTGAAGCGCGGCATCAAGTCTCAAATCCTCCTTGAGGTCATCGGCATTAATGTACTTGGCATATTCTTCATCAATCTTCTGCAACTGGGGATCGCCGCCACGGGTGCGCTTGCGCACGGCGCGGGCAAACAGGCGAGTGCCTATGATTACGCCCTTGAGTGAGGGATTAGCCTTGTGCGAAGCGTC
>JAZLKQ010000411.1:0-2525 GCA_045597745.1 Bacteroidaceae bacterium
GTGGTAGGTACTCCAGGAGTTGGATTTGGTCCTGCGGGCGAAGGATATTTCCGTTTTACAGCTTTCGGAACTAAAGAGGATTGTCTCGAAGCGATGAAACGAGTAAAGAAGTGGCTCGGAAAGTAGCTGTATTTCATAATAAATGATTAAATTTGCAACATAAAATAAAACAACATTAAAAAAGTAAAAAGATTATGGCTGGAAAACTAAGATTAAACGTAGTTGACGAGGCTTTCAAAAGAAAACCAGTAATTGTTCCTGTACCAGCAGAACGCCCATCTGAGTATTTTGCTAAGTACGTGTTCAACAAGCAGAAGATGTTCAAGTATCTTCCTTCAAAAGTATACAAGAAGATGTGCGACGTCATCGACAATGGAGCTCCATTTGACAGAGCTATTGCTGATGCAGTTGCAGAAGGTATGAAGAAATGGGCGCTGGAGAATGGCGTTACACACTATACACACTGGTTCCAGCCATTGACTGAGGGCACAGCAGAGAAGCATGACGGATTTGTTGAGCACGACTGGAAGGGTGGTATGGTAGAAGAGTTCGAAGGCAAGCTTCTCGTACAGCAGGAGCCAGACGCTTCATCATTCCCATCAGGAGGTATCCGTTCTACATTCGAGGCACGTGGTTACTCAGCATGGGACCCTACATCACCAGTATTCATCATTGGTGACACACTCATGATTCCTACAGTATTTATCTCATATACAGGTGAGGCTCTTGACTATAAGGTGCCACTCAAGAAGGCGCTTTATGCTGTAGACAAGGCTGCAACTGCTGTAGTACAGTACTTCAACCCAGATGTTACAAAGGTAATAAGCAACCTCGGT
This sequence comes from Bacteroidaceae bacterium, assembly GCA_045597745.1. Classification (GTDB taxonomy): domain Bacteria; phylum Bacteroidota; class Bacteroidia; order Bacteroidales; family Bacteroidaceae; genus Minthosoma. Next base: position 837 of record JAZLKQ010000411.1, read on the forward strand.
TGGGAGCAGGAGTACTTCCTCGTAGACGAGGCTCTCTATGCTGCACGTCCTGACCTCGTGATGACTGGACGTACTCTTATGGGTCACGACTCAGCCAAGAACCAGCAGATGGATGACCACTACTTCGGCTCTATCCCTGCTCGTGTCGAGGAGTACATGAGAGACATCGAGATACAGGCTCTCGAACTTGGTATACCTTGCAAGACTCGTCACAATGAGGTTGCACCTAACCAGTTTGAGCTTGCTCCAATCTTCGAGGAGACTAACCTCGCTGTAGACCACAACATGCTCATGATGTCTATAATGAAGCGCGTAGCAAGAAAGCATGGTTTCCGTTGTCTCCTCCATGAGAAGCCATTCAAAGGTATCAACGGTAGCGGTAAGCACAACAACTGGTCACTCTCTACAGATACAGGTATTCTCCTTCACGCACCAGGCAAGACTCCGCTTGACAACCTCCGTTTCGTGACATTCACAGTTGAGACACTCAAGGGTGTATACGATCACAACGGACTCCTCAAGGCATCAATCATGTCTGCTACCAACGCACATCGTCTTGGTGCAAACGAGGCTCCTCCTGCAATCATCTCATCATTCCTTGGTAAGAGCGTGACAGACCTCCTCGACCATGTAGAAAACTCTTCTGATGACGATATCCTCACAGTAGCTGGCAAGACAGCACTCAAGCTTGATATTCCATCTATCCCAGAGCTTCTCATCGACAATACTGACCGTAACCGTACATCACCATTCGCATTCACAGGCAACCGATTCGAGTTCCGTGCTGTAGGTTCTATTGCCAACTGTGCAAGCGCAATGCTTACCCTCAACACAGCAGTAGCAGAGGCTCTCGCAAACTTCAAGGAGCGTGTTGATGCCCTCATCGAGGCTGGCGAGGCTAAGGAGGCAGCAATCCTCAAGATTGTTCGTGAAGATATAAAGTACATCCGTCCAATCCTCTTCAACGGCAACGGTTATTCAGACGAATGGAAGGAAGAAGCTGCTAAGCGTGGTCTTGACTGCGAGACATCAGCACCAATCATCTTCGACCACTATACTACAGACTCTACTGTCAAGATGTTTGAGAGCCAGAATGTCATGACTAAGTTCGAGCTCGAAGCACGCAACGAGATCAAGTGGGAAACTTATACTAAGAAGATTCAGATTGAGTCACGTATCTTTGGTGACCTCTGTCTCAACCACATCATCCCAGTCGTTACTAAGTACCAGTCTATGCTTATAGACAATGTACACAAGGTTATGGGAATCTTCTCTGGCGAAAAGGCACATCAGATTTCTAAGGAGAACCTCTACCTCATCGAGAAGATAAGCGACCATGAGTCATTCATCATCGAGAATGTTGACAAGATGGTAGAGGCTCGTAAGGTAGCCAACAAGATTGAGAGTGAGCGTGAGAAGGCTATTGCTTACCATGATACAGTTGCTCCATTGCTCGAGGAGATCCGCTATCATGTAGACAAGCTCGAGACAATCGTTGACGACGAGGCATGGCCACTTCCAAAGTATCGTGAACTCTTGTTCATCCGCTAATTCTAACATATTCATCAAGAGAGTGGGGGAGCAATACTGTTTTCCCATACTCTCTTGGATGATAAAGAATTATACAATATCAACTTAAACTCTTGTTTTAATAAATATTGACATGGAATAACAGGGAACGTAGAGCCA
>JAZLKQ010000412.1:0-1736 GCA_045597745.1 Bacteroidaceae bacterium
ATGAACGTCGGGTCTAACGAGGGCATACGACACAAGACCAATCCTTGGTTCTCTGCTCAGTTCCATCCAGAGGCTGCAAGTGGACCAGTCGATACAGAGTTTATGTTTGACGATTTCGTAAAGCTATTATAATAGCATTTGCAATTATTCAATCACAAACTATCACTTACTTAATACTTCACAAACAAAATATAGACAACATACATAGCACCATGAACAAAGAAGATATAAAGAAAGTCCTGCTACTTGGATCAGGAGCACTCAAGATTGGTGAAGCAGGAGAGTTTGACTACTCTGGTAGCCAGGCACTCAAGGCACTCAAGGAGGAAGGCATAGAGACTATACTTATCAATCCAAATATTGCGACTGTACAGACAAGCGAGGGAGTTGCAGACAAGATATACTTCCTGCCAGTCACTCCATTTTTCGTAGAGAAAGTCATTCAGAAGGAACAGCCACAAGGCATCCTCCTTGCATTTGGAGGACAGACAGCACTTAACTGTGGTGTAGCACTCTATGAGCAGCATATACTCGAGAAGTATAATGTACAGGTACTCGGTACTCCTGTACAGGCCATCATAGATACCGAAGACCGCGAACTCTTTGTCAAGAAGCTTGACGAGATTGATGTCAAGACTATCAAGAGCCATGCCTGCAATGATATCGAGTCTGCTCGAGCAGCGGCATCTGCTCTCGGATACCCTGTCATCATACGTGCTGCTTACGCACTTGGTGGACTCGGATCTGGATTCTGCGACAATGAGGAAGAGCTCAACAAGATTGCGGAGAAAGCATTCTCTTTCTCACCACAGGTATTGGTAGAGAAGAGTCTCAAGGGCTGGAAAGAGATAGAATACGAGGTAGTAAGAGACAAGTTCGACAACTGTATCACTGTATGTAACATGGAGAACTTTGACCCACTGGGTATTCATACCGGAGAGTCCATCGTCATCGCTCCATCACAGACACTCACCAACTCAGAGTACCACAAGCTACGTGCGCTTGCCATCAAGATCATACGTCATATCGGTATCGTGGGAGAGTGTAATGTACAGTATGCGTTCGATCCTGAGTCAGAAGATTACCGCGTCATCGAGGTCAATGCCCGACTCTCACGTTCATCTGCGCTTGCATCTAAGGCTACAGGATATCCACTCGCTTTTGTAGCAGCAAAGCTCGGACTCGGATACGGTCTCTTCGAACTAAAGAACTCCGTCACTAAGACTACCTCTGCATTCTTCGAGCCTGCACTCGACTATGTAGTCTGCAAGATACCACGCTGGGACCTCGGCAAGTTTAGAGGCGTAGACAGAGAGCTCGGCTCGTCTATGAAGTCTGTTGGAGAAGTCATGGCTATAGGCCGTACCTTCGAGGAGAGCATACAGAAGGGACTACGTATGATCGGTCAGGGCTTGCACGGATTTGTAGGTAATAAGGAACTTAAGATAGACGACATCGACTCAGCGCTCAAGGCACCTACAGACAAGCGTATACTCGTCGTGGAGAAGGCTATACATCAAGGATATACTATCGACCAGATACATGATCTCACAAAGATAGACAGGTGGTTCCTCCAGAAGTTGCAGAACATCTACAACACATACGGAGAACTACAGGCAAAGGGATCGCTCAAGGGAGTAGACGCTGAACTCATGCGCAAGGCAAAGATACAGGGATTTACCGACTTCCAGATATCACGTGCCGTAGGGCTTGAGAGCCAGATAGACCAGGAGGAG
>JAZLKQ010000413.1:0-2782 GCA_045597745.1 Bacteroidaceae bacterium
ATGTTTGAGCTTGATCGACCGTATGATTGAGCTTGATCGACCGTATGATTTATATCAATTCACCGGACATGTCAATTTACACTTTCTAATCTGCTATATCTGGACAACACATTCATTTCATAAGAAACAAATATCCTGAACTTAGTTTTTGCAATCGGATTGCATTTGTTTTGTCATATCTTTGCACTCGTAAAGACTATCAATCAGCACATTCATGTACAATCAACTGCTTTCCACACTATGAACAAGAAACAAAAGACAATGCTCGTCCGCATACTAATTGCCACCGTAGCAACCATCTCTATGGCAATGGTGCCAGATGTAGACCATCTGCCTCTGGGGCATATATATAGCGGACTCATATACTATATAGTGATATATGTCGTCATAGGTTATGACATACTACGTAAGTCATGGATAGGGTTATGCAACGGTCGTTTGATGGACGAGAACTTTCTCATGACTATTGCAACCATAGGTGCATTTGCGCTCGCCATAGTGGAGAGGAGTGGAGACTATACCGAAGCCATTGCGGTCATGCTATTCTATCAGGTAGGTGAACTCTGCCAGAGCTACGCTGTGGGCAAAAGCCGAAGAGACATCACAAAACTGATGGACTTGCGTCCTGACTACGCCAATATTGAGGAGGATGGCACAATATCCAAGATTGACCCTGACGATGTGGAAGTGGGGCAAGAGATCATCATATATCCTGGAGAACGAGTACCTATCGACGGAGTGGTGACTGACGGCGTGTCAACTCTCAACACATCGGCTCTCACGGGCGAATCCCTACCTCGTGAGGTGAAGGCTGGCGACGAGATACTTAGCGGATGTGTCAATATACAGGGCATGATACGCATGAGAACAACTAAGGAAGCGGACGAGTCTACTGTATCTAAGATACTGGAACTTGTGGAGGACTCAGCGTCTCACAAGTCAAGATGTGAGGACTTTATCGCCCGATTTGCACGTATATACACTCCTGCCGTATGCTATGGGGCTTTGGCTCTCGCCATATTGCCTCCACTCGTACGATGGCTGGCGATGGACACCGACCCCATGTGGAGCGAGTGGATATATCGTGCTCTCATATTCCTCGTCATCAGTTGTCCATGCGCACTTGTGGTCAGCATACCACTATCATTCTTTGCAGGTATCGGCGGAGCAAGCCGCAAGGGCATTCTGGTCAAGGGAGCCAATATACTGGAGGCACTGTCTCGTGTTGCCACAGTGGTATTTGACAAGACAGGCACGCTGACCAAGGGGTTATTTGAAGTAACCGACGTGCATGACGCAGCTGGACAAAGCATCACGGACTCTATGCAGATGGAGCATATACTACATATTGCCGCTATGGCAGAACGTACATCTACCCACCCCATCGGACAGAGCATACGACGTGCATGGGAAGACGCCTATCCCTCAAAGGAGGCATTTGCAATAAGCGAGATGCAGGAGATAAGCGGACATGGCATCATTGCTCAAATACCCACTCTGGAGGATAACGGACATCATGAGATAGCTGTGGGCAATAGCCGTCTGATGGACAGACTCGGCATTGCATATTGTAAGTGCCATGCGAGTGGCACTATAGTCCATGTGGCGGAAGACGGGCAGTATCTCGGACATATTGTGTTGGGGGATGTGGTCAAGCCTCATGCGGCAGAAGCTATAGCGCATTTGAAGGGACAGGGTATTGTACAGACAGTCATGCTGACGGGAGACAACAAGTATGTTGCTGACGAAGTGAGTAAAGCTCTCCATATAGACAAGACGTACAGTCAACTCCTGCCTGCCGACAAGGTGACAATAGTCGAACAGCTGATAGCGTCGAGCGGTAAGGAAAGACGAGTGGCATTTGTCGGCGACGGCATCAACGACGCTCCAGTACTCATGAGGGCTGACATAGGCATAGCCATGGGTGGCATAGGTAGCGATGCCGCTATAGAGGCTGCTGATGTGGTGCTCATGGATGACAATCCGACAAGCATATCAACGGTTATACGCATATCTCGCAAGACAATGTCCATCGTATGGCAGAATATCATTATGGCACTCGGTATCAAGGGACTATGTCTAATACTCGGAGCATGTGGCATAGCAAATATGTGGCTGGCTATATTTGCCGATGTTGGTGTGATGATACTCGCCGTGCTCAATGCCATCAGGGCCATGAGAGGGAATCGTTATTAAATTATAAGTTATACATTATGCATTAACCATAGCCCTTCTCTTGCCCGACGACAGTATATGCAGACGCTTGATGACTATACGATGAGGCATCTCTGCACGTGACAGTCTCGGCCGGAGCCATAGGGAGAGGTCGTCTGCAGTAAGACCGCTACCGTCTGCTATCTCCACCTCTGCATGTAGTACATTACCAAACGCTACATCTTCGGAGGCATACACGACTGAGCACACCACATCGGCATGAGAGTTGATCGTGCGTTCCACATTGTCAGGGTATACATTTTCACCGCCACATACCACCATACGGTCGTTACGTCCTACATAGTAGTAGTAGCCATACGGGTCACGGCGCATACGGTCGCCAGTACTCTGCCATGCCCCCACTCTGCCGTTCATCGCCCAACCTGACTTAACCCACAAGACACCTTCACCCTTATCGTCTATATCTCTCAGCTCGCACGTTACACCTCTGATAGGCCTGCCAAGCATGACCTCGTCTGCATGTCGCATATCTGAAGGTGTGGCAAGCATGAAAAATCCCGCTTCTGACGTGCCATAGAGATTGTACAGCACATCGCCCAGCCTCTCC
>JAZLKQ010000414.1:0-2291 GCA_045597745.1 Bacteroidaceae bacterium
ATGGCTTGTGCCTGTGGCACGGCGTCCATAGTCTGTGGTAGGTATGAGTAGGCGGTGGAGTCGTGTGAGACGAATCTGCCGAGTGCTGGCATCACCACCTTCTTATATATATAGAAGAGTTGTCGCATGGGGAAGGTGACAGGTGTGCACAGGTCGACTACTGCCAGTTGACCGCCTGGTCTGGTCACTCTGTACATCTCTGCAAGGCACTGGTCGAGATGCTGGAAGTTGCGTAGGGCAAATGCGCTGATGACGGCATCAAACGTATTGTCGCCGAATGACATCTGTCCGCAGTCTTCGTACCGAAACGATATGGTATCGGCAAGTCCTGCCTTCTGCACCTTCTGTGTGCCAATGTCCATCATACCTTGTGATATGTCGCATCCTACGATGTGTTGTGGGTGCAGCATACGATGGGCAAGGAGTGCGAAGTCGCCTGTGCCTGTGGCTATGTCGAGCACGCTGTCGATGCTGTGTCCGCTGTGCTGGAGATGGCGCATGGCGGCTTTGCGCCATTGATGGTCTATGCCGAAGGACAGTGTATGGTTGAGGGTGTCGTACGAATGGGCGATATTGTCGAACATCTGCTCTACCTGTTGGCGCTTGCTCCCCTCGTTGCCGTACGGTGTAATCTGCTCTTGCTTGTATGTCATTGTGATGTAGACAAGTACCCCCTCTGTCTATATTGTAGGCAGAGGGGGTGGTATAGGGATGTGTATTACTTGTTGAGGTATTGTGTCACGTTCTTCTCGATACGTGCGGCAATGTCTTCGGTAGTCTCTGCCTTGTTGAACTTCTCGCCGACGATATGCTCGTAGAGTTCGATGTATCTCTCTGATACGCTATCTGCATATTCGTCTGTAATCTCAGGCATAGTCTGACCTGGCTGGTTCATGAAGTTGTGGTCGATGAGCCACTGACGTACAAACTCCTTGGAGAGCTGCTTCTGTGGTTCGCCCTTTTCGAACTTCTCCTCATATCCTTCCTTATAGAAGTAGCGTGATGAGTCTGGTGTGTGAACTTCGTCGATAAGGTATACTTTGCCGTCACGTTTGCCGAACTCGTACTTAGTATCTACGAGTATGAGTCCCTGCTGTGCGGCGATCTCTGTACCGAGCTCGAAGAGTGCGTATGTATATTGCTCCATCTGCTCGTAGTCTTCCTTGCTTACGATGCCCTGAGCGATGATTTCTTCCTTAGAGATATTCTCGTCATGTCCTTCATCTGCCTTAGTGGTAGGGGTGATGATAGGCTGTGGGAACTTCTCGTTCTCCTTCATGCCCTCTGGGAGTGTGATGCCGCAGAGAGTGCGGTTGCCTGCCTTGTACTCTCTCCATGCGCTACCAGTGAGGTAACCACGTATGATCATCTCGACTCTGAAGCCTTCGCACTTGAGTCCTACTGTGACCATTGGGTCAGGAGTGGCGAGCTTCCAGTTGGGTACGATGTCGGCAGATGCGTCAAGAAACTTAGCCGCAATCTGGTTGAGCACCTGTCCCTTGAATGGGATGCCCTTAGGCAATACTACATCGAATGCACTGATGCGGTCAGTTGCAACCATGACCATGAGGTCGTCATTGATGTTGTAGACGTCACGAACCTTGCCGTGGTATACTTCCTTCTGTCCAGGGAAGTTGAAGTCAGTTCTTGTTAATGCTTTCATGTTGTTGTGTATTTTATTGTATGATAAGTTCTTCTTTCTCTTCTCTTTTCTCCTTCTCCTCAATCTCGTATCTCTTGTAGGCATTGACGATGCGAGTGACGAGTCTGTGGCGTACGATATCACTCTCGTCCATCTCGATAAAGCTGATGCCTTTGACTCCCTTGAGCACATGCTGTGCCTCCTTGAGCCCGGACCGCTGTGAGCGTGGCAGGTCTATCTGTGTCATGTCGCCGTTGATGATCATCTTGGTGTTGTGTCCCATACGGGTGAGGAACATCTTCATCTGTTGTGTAGTGGTATTTTGCGCCTCGTCGAGTATCACAACAGCGTCGTTGAGAGTACGGCCACGCATAAATGCAAGTGGTGCAATCTGTATGATATTCTGCTCCATATACTCTTGCAGCTTCTGTGTCGGTATCATGTCCTGTAGTGCGTCATAGAGTGGCTGCAGGTATGGATCAATCTTCTCTTTCATGTCGCCTGGGAGAAATCCGAGTTTCTCTCCCGCCTCAACTGCAGGACGAGAGAGTATGATCTTGCGTATCTCCTTGTTCTTGAGTGCCCTGACAGCGAGTGCAATAGACACGTATGTCTTGCCTGAGCCCGCAGGTCCGACAGAGAATATCAT
>JAZLKQ010000415.1:0-2523 GCA_045597745.1 Bacteroidaceae bacterium
GACAAATATCATTGCAAGAGCGTCACAGTGACCAATCTCGACGGAAGCAAGTTCAACCTCAAGAAGAAGTATCGAGTTGCCACCAACAGCTATGTTGACGCTACGCTCTCCACATTCAACGGGGAGGACACTCTGCTGCCATGTAGCGACCTGCTCATGCGGTACCTTCAGAAGAAAGGCTCTGTAGACTACAAGGGCAGAAGCTGTGTCACCGTCAAGTAGCCTCCGGGCATACGACATCACCATAGCATACAAAGTGTGGGCGTATCAGCAATCGACTGATACGCCCACACCTTATATATAATATATATGTTTCGCTTCCGCTTGTAGGACTGAAAGAAATTAATCATAAATTAATTATGCATTGTGTTTAACCTCCATCTTAGTCCGTCAAGGACATTAAATATTGAATGACCTTAAATGGAGTCAAATGGATGCCTTCAAATAATTTCTGATTAATTTCTTTCAGTTAAGCCCTTCGCCTGCGAAGCGCCATCAATGCCATGCGGTATTGGTGTCTATCTTGTATCGATAGATCCTTGCCATCTTGATGTCAAATACCAAAGTGGAATATGCAGGTATGGCACCCATGCCCTTGTCGCCATATCCCAGATGACTTGGAATGTACACCCTGCAGCGTTCGCCTTCCACCATGTGCATGATGACAGTAGTAAATCCGTTGACCAGACCACCATTTACAGCAAAGAGAGTAGGCACGTCTGTAGCATCGTTGAGTACATACGAACTGTAGCTCTTGTCAAACAAGTACCCCTGTGGGTAACTTGCAGACGGCATGAGACGGCCCATGTAGTGTACACGTACCGAGTCATTGTATAGAGCCATACGGTCGCCAAGACCGTCTTCGAGCTTCTGTACATAGATATAGTTGTTGACACTGCCTGTAAGGTCGTCAGGATTTGACAGGGTAAACGACTTAATCACTTTCCACTTGCCATCGGCATTTGCCTTAGCCACCGCAGCGATAGAGTCGATAAAGTGCGCGTTTCGATCCTGCCAGTTGTCGAATTCCGACACCTCAGCCTGCTCAGAGCATGATATGAGAGCACCCGTTCCTGCCAGCATTAACACCGCACAGACGATAAACTTTATTACCTTTTGCATAATGTTGTGGTACTACGTTATAGGTGGCGATGTCCGCCACACACATTACTTCAATCCCTTCAAGAGGCTTGTGATAGTCACCTGATCCTCGATGATGCCACGGAGCTCGTCGATATTGACACGCTTCTGCTCCATAGTGTCACGATAGCGGAGAGTCACGGTATTGTCCTCGAGAGTCTGGTTGTCTACAGTCACGCAGAATGGTGTACCGATAGCATCCTGACGACGGTAACGCTTACCGATCTGGTCCTTCTCCTCGTACTGACAGTTGAAGTGGAACTTGAGGTTGTCCACGATCTCACGTGCCTTCTCTGGCAGACCATCCTTCTTTGTGAGTGGGAACACGGCAAGCTTGACAGGAGCGAGCGCTGCAGGGAGACGGAGCACTGTACGAGTCTGTCCACCCTCGAGCTGTTCCTCACAATAGCTGTGACACATCACTGAGAGGAACATGCGGTCTACACCGATACTTGTCTCTATGACGTATGGAGTATAGCTCTTGTTCTCCTCTGGATCAAAGTACTCTATCTTCTTGCTTGAATACTTGGCGTGCTGGCTGAGGTCAAAGTTGGTACGTGAGTGAATACCCTCTACCTCCTTAAATCCGAATGGCATCTTAAACTCTACGTCTGTAGCTGCATTGGCATAGTGAGCAAGCTTGTCATGGTCGTGGAAACGGTAGTTCTCCTCGCCAAATCCCAGTGCCTGATGCCAAGCCATACGGCGCTTCTTCCACTCGTCAAACCACTGGAGCTCTGTGCCAGGCTTTACGAAGAACTGCATCTCCATCTGTTCAAACTCACGCATACGGAAGATGAACTGACGAGCAACGATCTCGTTGCGGAATGCCTTACCTATCTGAGCTATACCAAATGGTATCTTCATGCGTCCAGTCTTCTGCACGTTGAGATAGTTGACAAAGATACCCTGAGCAGTCTCTGGACGGAGGTAGATAGTGCTTGCGCCCTCAGCGGCAGCACCCATCTCTGTCTTGAACATGAGGTTAAACTGACGTACGTCTGTCCAGTTGCGAGTGCCGGAGATAGGACATGCTATCTCCTCGTCGATGATGATCTGACGCATACCGTCGAGGTCGATGCCGCCCTCAGCGTTCATCACCTCCTGGAATCTCTTGTGCAGAGCGTCACGCTTCTCGATGAGTTCGAGCACCTTTGGCGATGTAGCACGATACTGTGCCTCGTCAAAGTTCTCCTTGAAGCGCTTTCTTGCCTTCTCCACTTCCTTCTCTACCTTCTCGTCATACTTGGCTATCTGGTCCTCGATGAGAACGTCAGCACGATAGCGCTTCTTAGAGTCGCGGTTGTCTATCAGTGGGTCGTTGAACGCGTCAACATGTCCTGAAGCCTTCCATATAGTAGGGTGCATAAAGATAGCAGAGTC
>JAZLKQ010000416.1:0-10306 GCA_045597745.1 Bacteroidaceae bacterium
ATTCGAGATATTCGAGAGATTCGTGGTCAAATAATTCAAGTTTCGCTTGTCTGCTAACTAATGGAAATGGTATATGTTTTCTTTTGTTTTCTCAATGAGCCTACGACAAGTATACGATTGGTATTGCAGCGCAAAGCACCCTTTAAGATAACAAATGAAAACCTGTCAAAACAAATGAAAACCTTGACAACTGACTAATTGCCACATGCGGAAGTTGAAGTATATTATTGCCTAATTATTAGTAATATATGAAAGAAAAGACTTAACTTTGCACCGGAAACAGAAGTTACACATTATATATATTATTACAATGAAGCGAATTTTATCTCTTGCAATCTCTACCCTACTGTGTTGCGGACTTTCGGCTCAGGATGTCGTGAGCCCTCGTGGACGAAATGAGAATGTCACTGACCACTCCAATCTTAGCAGTTCAAGTACTATGCGCAAGGTGGGCAGCCAGAAGACTGCTCCTATCAAGAGCCTCGGATGTCCTAAGATACCTGTGGTACTGGTACAGTTTAGCGACCTCGAGTTTAAGAGTGATGTACAAGTGGATGGTGTAGAGCACTCCGACGCTAATGTCAATGCCCTATATGACAAGGTATTCAACGGCAACGGCAAGGATGCGGAAGTCTATACTAAGGCTGGTTCTCTGGGTGGTGTACGCGACTACTTCAGGGCGCAGAGCGACGGGCAGTTTGAGCCTGAGTTCGTTGTCATCGGCCCTGTCACCCTGCCTGAAGGGTATGCATACTATGGCAAGAACACTTCTGCCAGCTCTAAGGATGTCAATATCAAAGCATACTATTCTACCGCCTGCATACTCGCTGTCAATGACAATGATATAGACTGGAGCACATTTGACAACGATGGCAACGGCACCGTGGACATGGTATTCTTCATTTACGCAGGCGAGGGAGAGAACGGGTCTAACGACAGCAACACTATCTGGCCTAAGGAGAGTGCGACGAGCCTGAAGATAACGTACGATGAGGACAAGGTGGTGACTTTCGGCAGTTACGGCTGTACCAACGAGATATACAATGACAAGATAGACGGCATAGGCAATATATGTCACGAACTTAGCCACGGACTCGGACTCCCAGATTTCTATGACTACAAATACATACTCTTCGGCATGGACTACTGGGATCTCATGGACGCAGGCGGTTACTGCAATGTAGGCAAGGTACCATGTGGATATAGTGCATACGAGATGAACTTCATGGGATGGCGAGCTCTGCAGGATATTGCTCTCGGCGAAGAGACTACCATCACTCTTGACCCTATGACAAATGGTGGCTATGGATACAAGCTCACAGACCCTGAAGACCCTAATCATTACTACATACTCGAAAATCGCCAGAACATATCCATGACTTATGACCGCTACCTGGGACTTGTAAACAATGGCAAGTCCTACTTGGGCTACTCAGCATTAGGCATGACTCATGGACTGATGGTCACTCAGATAAAGTACAATGCCTCTGCATGGAGCAACAACGCAGTCAACACTGGGCACGAGTACTTGACCATCATCCCTGCAGATGGAGAGAAGATCGCTTCAAGTACATACAATTCAGAGTATTTCCTCTCTATGCTTGGAGACCTCTATCCTGGCAATAAGAATGTAATGGAGCTCGAGTTGCTCGGTCAGAAGATAGAAGTGACTGAAAATGACGACAACACTATCACTCTCAAGATCAATGGTGGTGCTACTGGCATCGGTTCTACTTCTCACGATGGTGCCGTTATCACTGATATATACTCGCTCGGTGGTCAGCGTCTCAACTCGCTGCAGCGTGGTGTCAATATCGTAAAGTACTCGGACGGAAGGGTAAGAAAGGTGAACAAAAAATAGAGAGCCCCTCTCCCCCAGCCCCTCTCCCCCTTTAGGGCGAGGGGAGCCCGATAGAGCATAGGAAAGGATGAAAAGACATCCATCTGAGAACATCAAAGGACATCAAATTTTGATTAAGATGAAGTTGATGGAATAAAACGGAGGAGGAGAAAGCCCCCAACCTCCAAAGGGGGAGGTTGCGATAGAACATGGGGGAGGATTATGAATTATGAATAATAAAAAAGGGATGGAATCATACAGACAACATACGAGAGAGGAGAAGATGGAGGCGTTTGGCCGTCTGCTTGACGTGCTCGACACTCTCAGAGAGAAGTGCCCTTGGGACCGCAAGCAGACCAACGAGAGTCTGAGACCTAACACCATAGAGGAGACTTACGAGCTATGTGACGCTCTCATGAAGGATGACGAACTCAATATCTGCAAGGAGTTGGGTGACGTGCTGCTTCATATCTGCTTCTATGCGAAGATAGGCAGCGAGAAGGGACAGTTTGACATTGCTGACGTGTGCAACAAGTTGTGTGACAAACTCATATTCCGCCATCCTCACGTATATGGTGACGCTGTGGCCAATACCGTGGGCGAGGTACTGCAGACTTGGGAACAGGTGAAGCTCAAGGAGAAGGACGGCAACAAGACTGTGCTGTCGGGCGTACCTGACGCATTGCCATCGCTTATCAAGGCTTACCGCATACAGGACAAGGCTCGTGGTGTAGGGTTTGACTGGGAGGAGAGCGAACAGGTGTGGGAGAAGGTGAAGGAAGAGATTGGCGAGTTTCAGGATGAAGTAGCAAATATGGACAAGGAGAAGGCAACGGCTGAGTTTGGTGACGTCATGTTCTCTCTTATCAACGCCGCACGCCTCTACCACATCAATCCCGACAATGCGCTTGAGATGACCAACCAGAAGTTTATTCGACGATTCAACTATCTCGAGGAGAAGACCATACGTCAGGGCAAGAGCCTCAAGGACATGTCTCTGGCTGAGATGGATGAGATATGGGAGGAGGCGAAGAAGAGGGAACTCCGATAGAGCATAGGAAAGCACCCTGTTTTTAAGGGTTTTTGTAAAATAGAATCAAAGGTTATCAAGTCCTAAGACGGAGGCTGAAAGATGATTTCCGATTAATCTCTTTCAGTCCAACAAGTAAAGAGGGAAGACTCCACGTGAAGTCTTCCCTCTCTTACTAACATTATGTATCTGTTTCCATTAGAAACCACCGCCTGGGCCACCGAAGCCGCCACCAGGACCACCAAATCCTCCACCACGAGGACCGCCGAAGCCGCCACCACGAGGACCACCATTCTGCTGACCGCCGCGCATTCCACCACGTTGTGGGAGGAATATCTTGGCTACCTGTACTGGTGTGAGGAACTCTGAGAACTTCTTGTAGTACTCCTTGTCTACCGCGAGCTGCTTCTCTGTACGCTCAAAACGCTTGTTGATGAGATCTGTTGCCTGAGCATCGGTAAGCTTGTCCATATCTACTCGCTGTTCGCTGCTCTCCTGATCGCCACCATTAGGATTGATGACATTGAATCTTGCTGACTGGTAGTCCATATAGAGCACGACAAACTTGTCCTTCTTCTCGTCATCGAGTTTCATGTCCTTAGCAAGACGGGTAGCCTGACGATTGAGTATCTCTGTACGGTCCATACGCTGACGTCTGTCCTGACGCTGGTCATCATTCTGTGCTGATGCGAGGGTTGTAGTGAGCAACACGAGTGCTGCAATGATAATCTTCTTCATATCTATTCTATTTATATATGTTGTTAATACTTTATGAGTTATCTCATTGAGTGCACACATCTATATGACGGATTAATATAATTATGGTTTAATATATGGGATGTATTTTTTAGGGAATGGTATATTATTACCTTATTTATTATAAGATGAACTTGATGGAATAAGATGGAGGTCATACACAATCTCCCCCAACCTCTCACGTGGAGAAGTTGGGGGAGACGCCATGTGTGTGTATCTATGAGGTTATAGCATTACCACTGCTTAACCATATACCACTTCGCGAGCTTGCCTTCTGCATCGAAATAGAAGAATGCGTAAGCATCGTCTACACGAAACTCTGCAGGTCTCGATACACCATTGTTCTGTACACGAGCCCCATAGAGTGCATACTTCTTCAGAGCGCCCTCTGTACCTACTTCCTTCATTGATATACCGTTGCCAATGAGACCTTTGAGCTTGTCTGTGATCTGGCTGACAGTCATGCCTGAGTGTACGTCAGTGATGCACTTGACCTGACCTGTCACAAGTATCATCCATCCGTCACTGCTCTGTGCAAACATACCGTCCATCTTCTGTGATGGTGTGGCTACCATGTAAAATGGATAACCATTGTTTGACATCTTCATGGCATTGAGGTTGCGGTTAGTATTGCCAGTCCAGGTATAGTAAAGCTTGTTCTCTGTCATGTTAGCAGCCTTGCAGACTTCAGCGATAGTTGGACCTTCGAGTTCGAGCTCATAAGAGATATAGCCGTTGCCAAAGGTATTGAATCTGAGCGTACACTTGTCATTGGCAGGATCAAGCTTGAGAGCATTGTCGCCCATCTTCATGAAGTAGATAGGTTTTGTAATTGTCATGTCAGTAGAGAGTATCTGCTGAGCGTAAACTGTAGCACATAGGCTAATCATCAGCGCACATAGCGCAAACTTTAAGTTTTTCATAATGTATTTATTAATATATGTATTATGCCTACTCCCTTTATATGCGTTTCGGCTTTCTCATATTTGATTAAGACAACGCAAAGATAAAGGGAATTACGACAGGTCATGCCTTCCATACTATTCCATTTGCCGAAAATAAGGCGGACACATGCACAAGGAACGGTATGGAACGGTACGGAACGCCATTGGACAGGCACAAAACGCCTCACATCAGCTCATCAATGATACACTCACGTGCGTATATACGCTTGATGAGGGCGTGACATACGTATGATGAGTGGGAATCGAGTGGAGAAATGAATGGGATGATATACTATTGCTGTAAGCATATAGGTACAAAAGATTACAGCGACTATCAACTCTGGTATGAAGTGATAGTCGCTGTAACTATAGTATATAGGTATTACTACCTATAGTTTATCGAATGCTTACTTACTAACACACATATCGACAAGTATCACAACATCTCTGACATCAATAGCCTTGTCGCTATTGAGGTCTGATGTGCGCAGGTCGAGTGTAGAGGTAGTGCCGTGGCATATCCTGTCGACCATCATCACGACATCGGTCACGTCTATGTGTCCGTCTCTATTGACATCGCCCTGAAGGAGTGGCGCCTCCTTGACTGTCAATGTCGATACTGATGGGGTCGTCACGTATGTGGTGACGGCTGACGGTGTGGCGAAGACGGCATCTCGTATGGTGATACTCTTTTTGCCAACTGAGCAACTGGCGTCCGCCTTGAGGGTGATATATGCTACTACGCCATTGGTAGAAGTAAACAAGGTGCTGTTGAGGGAATAACAGATGAAGCGTATGGAGCCGTCTGACATTGGGGCACAGTCGAGTGTATGACGGCTCTTGTTGACTATACTGCCCTTCGTGATGTCTGGCTGTCCATCTGCATTGGTGGCAAGGGTGATGCCTTCTGGCAGGACAAGGTCAAACTGGAATGCGCTTGTTGGACTATCGCAACGCAGATTGACCGCCAACGTGATGGTGTTGCCAGCCTCAACGGTAGATGATGCTATATATACAATGTTGTCCGCATGTGCATAGACACATGCGAACAAACACATTATAATATATAATAAAGCTCTCTTATTCATCAGTTAGGCTTTGGATAGTCTGCCATACGGAATGTGAATGAATGTGACTGCACATGAGTGTCGGAAGCATTGCGGAGCGCGGCATTGAGTGTATATACAAATCCGTTGTTCTGCATGTCTTCGGTAATCATGGCATTGGCACTGGCAGGATTGCCTCCTCTGTTCTTGTCAAAATAACAGCATGTCACAGTACCGCCATTAGCGATGTCGGCTTCGCTTGTCAGCGGAATACCTGCATAACATGCAATGACTGTACCAGTATTGGATGCACAGATACCTGCCTTAGCTGCCGGTACATAGTCAGGACCAGTCACACCGCACGCTGCTATGGTGCCGTTGTTGGTACCGCAGAGACCGCTGTATCCGCCTTGCGTAAATGATGTCACGGTATTGATCTTAGCCAGACACCCGCAGATGATACCTTCGTTGATGTCTGCAAGTATGCCACCAGATGTTACTCCGAGCGCATACTCGAGCGTAAGTCCCTCGACTTTACCCTGGCTACCTATATGGGTGAACAATGGAGCACCCTTGAGGTATCGGATATATCGTGTGGTACCGATAAATGTACCATTGAAAGGGTTGGCCGCCGTACCTATGCCTATCCACTGAGTCTTTGCATTGGTGATACTGGTAGAGAAATCGGTTGAACTCTGGAGAACAAGCGAAGCGTCAAGCTTGACGTTGAGCCCTGCAAAGTCTCTGCCATTGTTGACTTCGTGAGCAAATGAGAGGAACTGGTAGGCAGTCTTTATGACAAATGGCTTAGCCTCGCTACCGTCGTTGCCGTAGATGTCGACAAGTGTATTGTCTCTGTTATAGTACAGCCATGTAGCGTCGTCTATCGTTGCCTTGTCGTCTGTCGCTATAGTGACAGAGTCGCGTCTTGTAGTGCCAAGGAATGTAGAGTACTTGGCGAGATTGGTGTTGGATGGTGTATCTACGTCCTCCCAATCTATGTATTCTGCACCGATGGTGATAGACTCATCCTTGTGGTTGAGAGATATGTTGACTGTAGTACACTTGCCTGGTTCGAAGTATACGCCCTCTCTATAGTCTGACTGTCCCGGAGTGCCGCTATGGTTGATAGTGGCTGTGTATGTCTTCTCCTCCATCTCGTCAGGATTGAGTGCCATAGGATATCGTACGGTAAACTCCACCTTGAACTCATCCTGTCTACCTGGCACAACAAGCGAACGGAACGTAAAGGTCTTGTTGCGGTTGCTGTTGTTGCCCTCCGGATCACGCAACCATGTCTTGATAGAGACAGTACCATCTTCAGGTCTTGTGTAGTCCTGTGTTCCCCAGCCTGGGGCAGCTATGCGATTGCCCTCAGCAGGTACAGGTCTCTGCGCCCATCCATACTTCCATGGCTGATTGAGGAGTGAGAGGTCAAATACCTTAGTACGAATGTCTTGCGACTGATCGTTAGATGCAAAGTTTTGTATATTAACGACAACCCTTACGCTTGACAAAGCGTGCTTGTAGTGGAGCACTGCAACCGATCCACCTGGCTCTGCCTGTATGGTGTCGCTATAAGTGAGAAGCAAGTCTTCTGCTGCAAGTTTGGTACTATCGGAGAAGTCCACTACATTGTCCTGATGAGCAAGGTAACCCTTGTATATGATGTTGTCTCCATCAGACTCCGCATTCCACTTGCCATCAGTCCAGCCCTGCGGACAACTATATCCTACCATCGTATGTGGATTGGCATTGTCAGTCCAGTAGATATAGTCGTATAGTGAGGAAGTCTTCTTCCATGCGCCGTTCTCGTTGCTTTGATATGCAATATCCTTGTAGCTGTATGTTGCTATAGTATTCTCTGTACGGAAGAACTTGGTAATCATCATCTCGTCCTTATTGACGAAAAACTGACGACCTACATACCCAGCCGTACCTATGGACATCGTATTGGCACGTGTACCTTGCATATCTCCTATGATGGTCTCGATGCCTGTCAACTCTACGGCATTACTGCCTACAGCAATATCATCATCAAGTTCGTTGCATGATGCCAACAAGGCAAGAGCTATCGCCGCTGTATATATATTCTTGTTTGCCATAGTCAACTCTTATTGTAGTGTTAAACTGCTTGTATATCGTTTGCTTGCTTCAAACGTACGATCTGCTGGTAGGGCAAGCTCTGCACTCCATCTCTTTGTGCCCTGACGCAGCCATAGTGTTGGTGTCGCCGATGCTGGCACAGTATATGGAGGTATGATAAAGTAGCACTTCTTTGCCGCACGATCAAGATAAGCTGTATAGATACCTGTCTGTGGTACACTCTCTATCGCCACCTGCTCTACCGTAGATGTAGACTCTACGATGCGTGATATGCCAAGTACCTTGCCGTTGTCTTCCTGAGAGCAAGCCGTACGCTGCCAGTCGCCATACAGTGGGCGGTAGCCACTCTTGATAGCACCTGCATAGTAGTTGCCTACCAATATCTCCTGCTGGTCTATATCTGGCATCTGTGTGAGAGTAAGGACTATCTCGTCGCTGCCGTTGAAATCGATGCCGTCAAAGTCAGCGAGGTCGATGCAGAGAGCTGACATCTTGTGTTGGAAACTCAGGTGTATATTGTCCGAACCAGTCTGCATAAACTGCTGTGCCCAAAGCACATCGCTTGACTTATAGTCAGAGAGCTTGCGCTGGTCTGCCTTGAAGACACTGTTAAACCATGTATATGTCGTGCCTTTTGTCTCGCCCATATTGGACATCACGGCATGTACCTCCTCAGTCCATGTAGTAGCGGTAAACACGTATGGAGTAGCCTGTGCAAGTGTCCAGATTGCGGAAGAACCTGACGGGATGAAGTCGCTATTGAGGTCAAAACCTCTCGCTGTAGCCTCAGCAGTAGATATGTTTGTCCAGTTCTTGTGCTCGCCTTTCCACTGGAGTATCCAGAAGTTGTCATGAGTATTGCCATCGGTATATTCGCCCCACTCTGTCGAAGAAGTAAACGGAGCGACGATACGTATCTTGATGAGGTCGCCAGTCTCAAACTGGTCTCCTTCAAAGTTGACGCGTGTACCTTTGTCACCATCCTCTACAAAAGGAACAATCTCCGAATGCAAGGCAGTCTCTGCATTGAATGTGACAGCAGTCTTGTACGTCTCGGACTGTTCGTCGTCATTAGAGCACGAAGCTAACACGGCGATGAGAGCACAAGCGAGATATTTATTGTATTTCATACTAATGTCAGTTATCGTCATACATTAATTATATTTGTCAGTAACATCTTCCCACTGATTGGCAGCAGGTGCATCAGGCAGGAGCTCTGGATAACGATGTACATATCCAGTAGGATCATTGGTATAGTGCATAGAACACTTATTGATCTGGTTAGGAGTGATATCGTTGTATTGCTTGATACCATAGTTCATGGCACGCCATGGTGCAACGCCATAGAGAGCCGCACGCTGAGTGTCCTTTAACGACTTCCAGTCTGTAGATACGTCGACAAGATTGTCATTCTTGGCACAAAGTATGTTGGTAGTGACGCCACGGATATACTGACGACGGTTGTACATGGCGTCAGCACCTGTAAGACCTGTCACTGCTGTTGCTGATGGCGAGAGGGTGATGTCGAAGTAGTTGCAGGCAAAGTCGCCCAACTCTATATCCTTAAGGTCTGTAAACTCGCCCTGTGACATCACGAAGTCCATGGACTTGCCCTCGCTCACGCCACAGAGTGCACCACCTGTGATGCCGCTCGCAGCCTGCATACATCCGTACATAAAGAACTTCTCGCCCTCTGTGACAAGTGGCTTCTTACTGTCACCTATATGTGAGCAACCTACAAAGTAGCATGTGCCTGTAGCCTTGTCTGCCAATGCTCCTGTAACTGATGGAGCTACTATCGAGCAACCGAGTATGCGCTCAGAGTCGCACTGTCCTGTGATACTTACTGGATGTGTAGAGACTATACGCAGATTCTTGATGACGCCATTCTCCGCATAACCAAAGAGCTGTCCTTTGTTAGACATATATACATTGGTGAGGATATGTCCCTGTCCATCAAAGTTACCTGCAAAGGTACGTCTATCTGACTCGTCAGCCCCTACTCTACCTATGCTCTCAAGATGCCAGTCTGAGAGATCAAGGTCTGCATCGAGATAGATGGTCCAACGGCTCTGTACGTCTGTATCGTAGAAACTGTATGGAGCATCGAGTATGTCCTCCTCTGCATAGGCCGCCCTATCGGCATCTGATGGGAAGTATCTATTGTACAATATATATCCGTCTGCCTCTATCTCGTCTCTTGTCGCCCAGATGGTGTCATTGCCATATTGAGTCTTGTTGATACCTGTATACCAGGCAACCTTAGTACGCTTCATCGTGACTGGGTCTGTCACGTAGCCTTTCTTGTACTTTGGTTCGGACGTTGTGTCGTAAGTAAAGTTTCCGTTTACAAGATCAATAAACTCCTGAAACTCTTGTACATTGCTTATATGGAATACAGGAGTAAAGTAACGGTCAGTACCATCAGATACTCGCTGAATACCCTCGTCGATACCTTTATGCCACCAAGCAAATGACTCCTTGACAGGAGCTACCTGTATCTGATCCTCAGCCATAGAGTCGTCAAGTGGTTCGTCTATCCAGCGGAAGTCGTCAGAAGCAGTTACTGTAAATCCATCGTAAC
>JAZLKQ010000417.1:0-4868 GCA_045597745.1 Bacteroidaceae bacterium
ACCTTGCCTATGGTGTAAAACTTGCCTCCTCCTACAGTGATCCTGCTTCCGTTGTGTAGCACTTCCTCCACCTTATAATAATATCTGGTATTAGGACGCATGTTGCATATAGTGTAGCTGGTACATGTGTCTTCAGGATAGTACAGTTTGAGGTCCTTGTCAAAGGCAGGAGATTCACTCACCTTTACCACAAGGTCAGCTACACGCTCTCTGGCAGATATGGGTTGCCATGAGATATACTTGCCGTTAGGGGTAGAGCCATACCCTGACGTATATCGCTTGACGACGCTGTATGAGTACCTGCCTGTATATTCGGGGCTGTCGTACGAACGGTCTTCCATATATCGTCGCACCCCGTCATTCTCTATGTTGACAATGTCAAATCCCTGCAGGGCAAGTGCCTCCATCCTTATATTGCTCTGTGCATATAGCGTAGAGGTGAGGGCGACACAGATGAAGAAGAGGAGTGAAGACAGTCGTTTGGCCATATTTGTCAGATGCATGATTTTGATGTAAAATGGGGAATTGGTTGCAAAGGTAAGAAAAATAGTTGTATATTTGCACACATTACATGTTAATACAACTTATTCGTCAGAGAAATACACACATACACACCTATGCAGTTCACCCCCATCCCATGTCATGAGACATTGCGCCCCTTCATCCGCAACTACTGGCAGATCACGGCTCACTGTACGTCAAGAGGCACACAGCAGGTGCTCTCCAACGGAGCGGCAAGCCTACACTTCTATATATCTCAGGCGGTAAAGCTCAATGATGGAGAACGTACGTACAGGACTGTACTGTTTCACCAGAACATGAAGAGCGTAGGCATAGTGACGGAAGAAGGCCCCGTTGTTATATTCGGAGTGGAGTTTGTGCCATTCTGCTCCAAACTGTTTTTCGATATGGACACCAAGTCAGAGCATGTCACTCCATCTGGGCTGCATGACGACGCCTTCTCCAGTCTGAGTACGGCGATACATGAGGCAGAGAGTACGGACGAGCGAGTGCAGATGCTCGACGACTTCTTTTTGCATCGACTGTCAGATTTTCCAGCCGACGATGTCAACATAGAGCGACTGCAAGACGTATTTGACGAGATAGTACCTGTAGATGGAGCAGACGTACATCGTCCAAAGAACCGGGATTCGTACTCTCCTTCCGATCTCGCTTCGACTGCCTGTCTGAGCCAGAAACAGTTTACACGAGTATTCAACAAGTATGTGGGCATGAATCCTAAGTCATATCTCAGGCTCCTGCGCTTTCACAAGACGCTGATGCAGCTACAGCGCTCGGCAGATAGCGTATCGCTTACAGACATAGCATGGAGCTGTGGTTACTATGACTTGGCACACATGACTGCCGACTTCAAGGCTATATGCGGATATACTCCATCTGGGCTGATCAACTCTGCCGGCGAACTGACTGAAACTTTCGGACAGCAGTTTAGCGGACTTATGAAGAAAAAGATAAGGATAGAGAATCTGATATAGCACACACATGGAGAATGGACATTTTTGCACGATGAAGTGATGATGTCCATTTTTTACAAATCTGTTCATTATTGATGTAATACCTTTGTGCTCGAATCAAACAACGCTAAAATATTATGTTAAGGGAAATGACAACTTTCGTGCTTGCAATGATGACAGCACAGACTATCTCTGCACAGGAAGTGCAGACGGCACCACAGGATTCGTTGCTTCAACTAATGAATGATACCGCATACTGGAAAAGCATCGAACTGAGTGAGGTCGTGGTGAAGAGCAATCTGCCCAAGACTCGTGTCAAGGGCGACGCAATGAGGACACAGATAAGTGGTTCGATTTTGGAAAAGGCTGGTTCGGCAACGGATGCACTGGCAAAGATACCTTCCCTCAAGGCTGAGAAAGGTAGCGGCGTGGAAGTATTCGGCAGAGGCGCGGCAGAAGTTTACATAAACGGCAGGAAAGTACAGGACATAAATGAACTCGACCGTCTGCGCTCCGAAGATATACTCCATGTTGATGTTGTGCAGAACCCTGGCGCTCGCTATGCGGCTTCTACAAAGGCAGTGGTACGCATTACGATGAAGAAGCGTCAGGGCGAAGGATTTTCTTTCGTTGAGAATGCAGGTGGAATATACCGATACGGATGGTCGGGAACCAACAATATTGATGTCAACTACCGCACTGGTGGTCTTGACATCACAGCGTCCATGTGGGCTGGCAGCTATGGTCATAACCGTGGTAACCAATCCAACGACATCATATACATCATCGCAGGCGACCATTACCTCGGTAGCAGTACGCAAGATACCAAGACACGTTGGACGGGATATTCGCCACAGATTCAGCTGAACTATATGGTGAACGAGAACCACTCGTTTGGTGCTTATTACAAATGGGATCATAGCCCTCACAGCAAGCTCAACGGTTGGTTTCTGATGCAGAACTACAAGAACGGCAAGCCTACGGAGGATATGCTGAGCGATATGGATGGTGACGGCAATAAGCGTCAGAACATATTCAATGCTTACTACAACGGAAAGCTTGGCAATCTGTCTATCGACTGGAATGTTGATGGCCTTTTCATGAACGCTAACGAACATCAGACGACCGTCGAGAATACCACATATCACTATGACAGACCTCAGACATCGAACACAGTCTCTTATTCCACTCCAAGCAGTAACGACTTCTGGGCAACGAAACTCGTCCTTTCATATCCTGTCTGGCAAGGCAACCTCTCTGCAGGAACGGAATATTCGCATACGAGTCGCAACAGTCGCTACAACCTCAGTAGCGACGATGCGGTGGCAGTGACGAGCAGCGATACAGATATCAAGGAGTCGTCAACGAGTGCCTTCCTCGAATATGGGAGAAGCTTCGGCAGACTCTTTGCACAGGCAGGTCTTCGCTACGAGTATCTGTCCAACGATTACTATACTTTCGGCAAGCACGACGACGAGGTATCGCAATCATACGGTGACTGGTTTCCTACGCTGACACTAAGCTATCGCACAAACAGCAATGTGCAGCTATCGCTCTCCTATCGCAAGGACATCGACCGCCCGAACTATGACAATCTGTCGAGCTCTATCATCTATATCAACAAGTATAGTTACCAGAGTGGAAATCCTTACCTGAAACCTGTCTATACAGACAATATCGTACTGAATGCAGCCTACAGATGGATGAATGCATCGGTCACTTATCAGCGAGTAAAGAACGACATCGTATTGCAGACAATGCCTTATCCGGGAAGCACTGACCCTATGGTAAGCCTTATCCGTCCGGATAATAGCAAGGATCCGTACAATAGGTTGATGTTCGTCCTGTCTGGTCGTCCTCAGATTGGATTTTGGCATCCAATGTGGCAGGCGTCTTTCGTAACACAAAACTACAAGTCGCTCACTCTCGATGGCTCTATGACAACACTCAGCCATCCGTACATCTGGGCTGGATGGAACAACGACTTCGTGTTGCCCCACGACTGGCGTATCAATGCTAATGTAAACATTACCACCAAGGGCGATTACATGACCTACCGCATGACAAGTAATAGTCTGAACATGGATTTCGGCATACAAAGGGACCTCAACACCCGTTCGCTCGGCAAGTTCACCTTTGACCTCCGCTGCTACGACCCGTTCAACATACATAAGTCAGCCAGCACCGTCTATGGCATCCGTCAGATAGAGAGTCACAGCAAGGCTATGCGCACCTTTACTCTCGACATCACCTGCCGCGTCAACGAGGCACAGAAGAAGTATCGTGGTACAGGTGCAGGAGAAAAACAGAAGAGGAGAATATAAAGAGGTGTTGCGGCAAATCTATCCAACCCTGAAGCGTTGGAGGGGGGATGATGCAAACCTGCCACATGCTGATCACCCTATGAAGAAGGTGTTTATCGATGAGATCAACGCACTTGGCATCCCAAGTCTTTACGTTGACAACCTCTACGTACTGCAAGGTTCATTCATCAATCAGCCTTACAACATCAATGGTAATGAGGTGAGATTGCTCGATGACAACGCTACTTATTGGGGTAATCAGATTGTCAAAGATGATAACTGTTGCTATGGAATTGCTTGCTGTGAGCAGTACATCCTCGTAAGTGAATATGGCAAGGATGGTACAAATGCAAAACTTGTGATGTTAAAGAGAAGAGACAATGAGCAGATTTAAGTTTAACACGATAGCCCTCTTCACAACAAATAGCTCGATGACGAATGGAGATGCATGTCAGAGCAATAACGAGAAGATGGTGCGATTCTACTGTGACATTTTCGGCTTTGAGACAAGTTGGAACGGACTTGATATAGATGTAGATATGCATCTTGGTGACATGCGCATACTTCTATTCCCACGAGAGGCAATAGAGAAGATGACTTCACAGAGATTCACATATCCTTCAGGCATCAACGGCACGATGGAGATTTCCTTCGACGTGCAAACATTCGCAGATGTGGACAAGGAATACTATCGAGCCGTAAGTATGGGTGCAAAGCCTATCATGGAACCAAAGACAGAACCTTGGGGACAACGCACCTGTTACATCGCTGACCCTGAGGGTAATCTGATAGAGATAAGTTCGTTTAATGAATAGTACAGACATGAATATACGACTTGAACAACCTGTAGACTATCGTGAGGTCGAGAACCTCGTACGTGAAGCATTTTGGAATGTATATGCGCCTGGATGTGTGGAGCATTATGTGATGAATTGCTTGCGTAATGACAAGGATTTTGTGCCAGAACTCGATTTCGTAATGGAGTGCGAAGGCAAGCTGATAGGGCAGGTGATATGTATGAAGGCTGTCATCAATAAGGATGATGGTACGTGTCTGCCGATAATGACACTTGGTCCAATATGCATATTAC
>JAZLKQ010000418.1:0-19085 GCA_045597745.1 Bacteroidaceae bacterium
AATGTGTAACCAATGTGTAACCAATGTGTAACCAATGTGTAACCTTTGTAACCTTTGTAACTTTTCAGGTTACATCCTAAATACTTTATAATCAGACCAATATAGCAATGTAACCAATGTAACCACTTTTTATAAAAGTAAATTAATAATAGTATAAATATACAGAATACTGACATATACGCACGTGAAACGGGCATATAGGCATGCGTACACACGTAAAACACGCAAAAAAGCGTGTACGGACATACATACGCGCGTAAAGTTCAGAACAGTGGTTACAAGTTACAAACCACTAAAAACCGATAAAATCAAACATAAAGAAATGGCAAGTATCAACAAGAACAACCGAGAAAGTGAGAAATGGCTCGAGAAGGAGCTGGTGAGAAACGTAGCAATGATGGGGGGCAAGGCACTGAAGTTCGCCAGCGCGGCGGAGACGGGATTCCCGGACCGCCTGTGTCTCCTACCCTACGGACAGGCATTCTGGGTAGAGGTGAAGAGCAAGGGCAAAGAGCCGAAGCGAACACAGCTGCTGCGCATTGGCTGGCTGAACGTTAAGGGCTATCCTACCTTTATCGTTGACGACGAGGAGAGCCTCACGGAAGCACTTGCCGAGATGATGCGGACTATACGCGACATCGAGGCACTCGAACGTCAGGAACAAGCAACGCCTACCGACAGCGATGCTAAGAAGGAGTGATCTGCACGAATACCAGAAGCGGGCGGTAGAATTCCTCGTTGACCGCCCGCATGCAGGGCTATTCCTTGGATGCGGAATAGGAAAAACCATCATCACCCTTACCGCCATCACAGACCTTATAGACGAGGGGACTGTCAATAAGGTGCTGGTCATCGCACCTAAGAAAGTTGCGGAAAGCACCTGGACGGATGAGCTCGCGCGGTGGAATCATCTGTCACACCTCACTGCAAGCGTCATCCTTGGGACCGCAAAGCAGAGGGAGGAAGCGAGAAAGAAGGAGGCAGACATATACATCACCTCAAGGGATAATTTCTTTTGGTTGACGGAACAATACACCGGAGCGCGTGGGCAGATGTTGAAGACTAAGCCATGGCCCTACGACATGGTAGTCATAGACGAGTTGACATCGTTCAAGTCCAGCAGCTCAAAGCGCTTCAAGGCATTCCGGCGACTACGTCCGCACATGCAGAGAGTGGTAGGTTTGACAGGCACTCCGACACCGAACGGATTGGTTGACCTATGGGCGCAGATGTACTGCATAGACATGGGCAGAACCCTTGGTACCGCGAAGAAACATTACCTTGACGAGTATTTCAATGTCTATGAGGTAGGAGGTATTCAGATGCGCATAACACTCAAGCCACACGCACAGAAGAGCATCACCGACAGGCTCAAGAATGTAGTCCTGACTATGCGAAGCAGTGACTATCTGACCTTGCCACCCTTGATGGAGAGGGATGTGATGATAACCCTACCTGACAAGGCGATGGCCAAATACAAGGAATTCGAGCGGGATTGCGTTCTGGAATTTCGGCAGAGGGACACCGAGGATGCAGAGGTGGTAAGCGTAGCAGCCAATGCCGCTGTGCTGGCAGGAAAGTTACTGCAATACGCCAACGGAGCCTTGTATGAGGATAGGGAGATACCTACCGATGCGCGTACATGGCGACTGATGCATGACGCAAAACTTGACAAACTGATGACACTCATAGAGAGTGCTTACGAGGAGGGTGACAACGTGCTTGTATTCTATCAATACCTGCATGACGCGGAGAGGATTATTGATAGATGCAAAGGCATCAAGGGACTCATTGCTGAGCGATATGAGGACGGCGAGACCCTCTACCGCTGGAATGCCGGGAAGATAAACGTGCTTCTTGCACATCCCGCCAGCACTGCCTACGGTCTTAATATGCAGAGAGGTGGACACATTGCGATCTGGTTTGGCACGGGTTGGAATGCAGAACTATACGAGCAAGGCAATGCAAGACTATACCGACAAGGTCAGGGAGAAGCGACAGTGATACTCCGTCTTGTGTGTGAAGGCACCATGGACGAGCGAGCGATGAAGGCTGTCAAGGGCAAGATAGGTGTACAAGACTCAGTGCTTGCCGCCATGCGAGAACTCAGTGAACAATAACAAGAATGGGCGATGCCGTTATGACATCGCCCATTCTTTTTGTTTATTCTTTGATGCGAAGTATAAGATCGTCAATATACTCACTTTTATTAGAGGCGATCACCTTCATCCTCGCATAACTGTACGCGGATGAAGTATACCTTGTCCACCTTGCCAGAGGCTATGCCATCCATTATCTTATCGCTTTGCCACATATTATAACTAATAATTGGAAATAGTCAAGAATACACACAAGCGGTTAGTGTTGCAACACATATTTTTGGCCACAATCGCAAAAGCGCGCCTGCGTAAAGAGTATTTTTGCACCTAAAAAAATATAAAAAGATATGTGGGGAGCATTAATAGGTCTCGCCGGTAGCGCAATCAGTAGCGCTATAGGAGGTGCAAGCGCCGCTAAAAAGATGCGCGATGCCAAGCGGCAGTACGAACAGTATTACAAGGATAGCACACAGAGAAGCGAAAACACTCTGGGTGCCCAGCAAGCCAACAACCGCGCGCTTGCAGAGGCACAGAATAACGAATTAGGTAAGCAATTAAAGGAGCAAGGCGAAATCATTGCCGCAACGGATGCTGTGATGGGAGGTGATGGCAGACGAACCGCGCGATATCAGCAACAGATGCTTAATGCACTCGCGAAGAACGCCAGCACCAACACCACCGCAGTGCTCAATGCGAACAACCAAGCAATAAATGCGTACGCATCAAGGCAGAATGCGCTGGATGACCAACGAGCGGCTCATAATTTCGGTGTTGCGCAGGGCGAAGCAAATGCAGTGACAACCGCAGCAAGCAGTCTGAGCAACTCCTTCGGCAGTATAGCAACGGCAGATCTGATGTCACACCTTGACACCGGCAAGGGATTGTTTGAACAGGCCTTCAAAAAGAAATAAAAAAAATATGACAAAGAAAAAAGATGAATCAGCCCAACCCGATGAGATGCCTCTCACCGTGTGGGAATCTACGCCGGACATACCGTCTCCGACATTATACCCCTCAACACCAGTAAAGCATAAGGAATCTACTAATCCCGGTGCTCTGCCTACGCAATCTAATGCGCAGTCAAGTATGAAAGCAGAGCCCCTGGATTTTTCATGGGGCGAAACACCATCTACCGAGGATGCATCCGCTACAGTAACTAATCCCTATGAGCAGACCGCCGATGAGAGCAAATATGACTTTCATCGCAGAACCGTAGATGGATTATTCAGCAGATACCTCAGTCCTGATGAACGCGCAAAGCGAGAGAGAAGCGCCGCCGCCGTGCAGTCAGTAAGGCATCTTGGCAATGTTTTCGCGAACATAGCGAACCTGGGAGCCACGATGGCAGGTGCACCAAGCCAGACACTTGACAAGGTGGATTACACACCTCTCAAGGAATGGATGACTAAGAAGGATGCGGAAGAGGATGCGCGCGATGAACGCAAGTACAAGGCCTCTGCCCTTGATCATGCAGAATACCTTGACGCACTCAAGCGCCAGCAAGCCGCCGCACTTGAGAGGGAGAAACTTGACAGAGCAGATGTACTGGCTAAGTATAAGGCCAAACTTGAGTCGGACGCGAAGGAAGCCGAGCGGAAATTCAAGGCAGGCGAAGCGCAGAAGCAGCGCGAACATGAGGCGGAGCAGAACCGCCTGAAGCGTGAGAATGATGTCAAGATAGCGAAGACTAACAAGAGTGCTCGCATAGCCGCGGCAAAAGTGACAAAGCAAGAGAGGCCTTATACATATTCTGATAAGGACCCATCTACGGGGCGAGGGCATACTTATAAGTCACCGCGCGCACTGACAGCGGCAGAGCAATACCAGCAAGGATTCATAACTGCGAAACAGGCGAATGAATTAGAGCGCCGCACACTCCCACCTAACAGAAGACATAATTTCCCCGAAAAATAAAACGACATGGGTACATACAACGAGAAAGAGGTGAAAGACCTCTACGTCGCCGCCAAGAACGACGGCATTGACACAGGTACAGAGAAAGACTTCCAAGAGAGCCTTTCTGATGCAGAATCACGTAAGTGGTATTATGACCGCTTGCATTCAATAGGAGCCTATGCGGGCACGGAGGATGAATTCAATGTCCTCGTAGGCGCGGGAAAGGCGGAGACAGTAGTAAGTAATCAGCCCGGTGACGATACCGTCTATGAAGTTGATATGCCCGAGTTGCAAAGGCAGAGCGCGCAGACACAGTCTGTAACATCCGTTGCCCAGATGCAGGAAGCGAAGGAATTCAACGGCTACAGTGCCTTGAGCAACGCCTACCGTTCAGCGGGAAAACTCGACCAGTTACCAGACTACGATACCTACAAGGGGGGACTTTCTGACGAAAGCAAGGTAGCAGAGTGGCAACAGATGCTACAGCAAGCCGGAATCAAGCAGGGCAAAGCCATTAGCCGCAACGATGCGGAATACATGCAGGGCATGGCCAAGGCGATGGTGGACCCAGCAAATGTAGAGCTGTCCGAGTTCGAAAAGTCTCTCATTTACCTCAATGCCACAGGCAAACGTGCAGTCTATGACACCGGCACCAAGAAGCCGAGGCTGAATGCGGATGGCACACCGATGTACGTGTACAAGATCAGTGACGACCCACAAGACCATCGCTACCTCACCCAGGAAGGCAAGGTAATTATCAACGATTACGAATTAGGCAAGCGCCAGGAAGCCGCATGGAAGATGCGGGACATCGACTATAAGGCCGTTGACAATGCCCTTCTGTCGGGAGGCGAGGAAGCCGCCCTCAACGAATTGCAGAAGCAGACAGGCTATACTCTTGCGAAGAAGAATGACAAAGGCGAGACCGTGACCGACATGGGAGGCGTACAGGCATTGTGGGACCAGTACGTGAACAACTCAGAGATCTGGCAGAACATATCCGGAAGCATGGACGAGTTTGAACAGATGTATGAGAAGGAGAAGAAAGGTCACGACTTCAGCAAGACAAGCACCGACGACGGAAGTTACCAGGCTGCACTCGAGGCAATGCCCGGATACCAGGAGGGAGGTGACAACAGCCCCGAGGCAAGAAGCGTACGCTTAGCGCTTCAGAAGTTCAA
The DNA here is from genome assembly GCA_045597745.1 of Bacteroidaceae bacterium. GTDB lineage: Bacteria > Bacteroidota > Bacteroidia > Bacteroidales > Bacteroidaceae > Minthosoma. Next base: position 5,177 of record JAZLKQ010000418.1, read on the forward strand.
CGAGGAGGCCAAGAACCTTGATCCCCAGACACGCCTGCAGATGGGCAAGAACTACTTCAACGCCCTCACTCAGAAACTTGCGCAGATGAATGCGCCAAAAAGCGCCTTTGAATATATAGTGCAGGGAGGTCTTGAGGACAGCATACTTGGCACTGGAGTACGCGCACTTCTGGACACCGACTATCAGAAGTATATACACCAGATTGCCAACTCCTACGCGCACACCAAGCAAGGCAAGAACGACAATAGCATATATCACGCAGGCATGGTAAGCAACGCAGCAAGAGGCATGACCGCATTTGCATTCGACATGCCGTTTTATGAACTCGCCGGAAGCCTTCTTGCGCGCCCTGCGACACAACTTGTGTCCAATGTGGGCAAGGCGGCTGTGCGCAGAATAGGTGCTCGCATGGGCAAGGACTGGATGGGCAACCGTATGATAGGAGACCTCACCAAGGAACTTATGCTGACAAGAGGTATGGCAGAGGCAGAAGCCAAGACCGCTGCAACCGCAATGGTAGACAGAGCAACGCTGCTGAGCAGTCGTTCGATGCGTATCTTCAGCGATGCGTATAAGGCAGGCATGTCAGGCGGTATCACGTTTGGTTCGGTGGATGCCGTAAGAGCGCCATTCGAACTCGCGGCAGAACCCTTGACTATACAGACCACCAACGAGGATGGAACCGTCACGCAGACCCCGGTGGCCGAGATAATCATGCAGTCAGCATCCGAAGGCAAGGAGATGAGTGCAGAGGAGAAGGACAGACTGTATGAGCAAGCCATGACCGAGAACCGCACATTCGGAGACTACCTCAAGCATACGGCGGCCAATGCCGCATGGGGAGCAGCTACAGGTGTCGCAGTAAGCGCAAAGATACTCCCTGTAGAGATATGGGGCAAGAACAGCAAGGCATGGGTGCAGTCAATACTCCCGACAGCTGGATTCGGCACAGAGGTAGGTGCCATGACAGGCGTGGATATGGTAAGGCAAGTATCCGCAGGAGCACTTGACACCGCCGTAGCCGAGCAGAACAAGTACCGTGCAGAGATGGGATTGCCTGCGATGAGCGATTCGGAGGAGAGCGCTTACAGATGGAAGACTCTCGCAAGCATGTGTGGAGAGACCGCGGCAAGCACCTTTGCCAATCTCATCGGATTCCATGCCAAGGAAGCGGCACGTTTCGTGGGTAGCCGAAGAAGCGCAGAGGGACGCGCATGGGACATTGACGTAGCAGAGAATATCGTGCGCAACATACGCGATCGTCAGTGGAATGCCAACTTCAACAAGGTAATGACCCTCACATCATATGATACGGAATACCTCCGCGACAATGCACCAGAACTTGTCAGAATTATGTCAAGAGTATATTCCGATGCCATGGCCAAGGGCAAACTGTCAGATGAGGAGACAAAGACCCTGCAGACACAGATCAGTCTCGCCGCATCTAACAGCAAGATGCCCGCCAAGCTGACGCAGAAGGTGATATACCACGCCACCGGGCTCACTCCTCAGGTAGGACTCGCCCATGAGGTGGAGATGACACCTTATGGTGAAGGTATGTACATGGTATATGCACTTGATGCTCAGGGACGCACGCTTGACCAGCAGGTGTATGAGGATGAAGCATCCGCACAGAAGGCACTCAAGGACTACGAGATAGAGAAGGAGACATCACGCATGTGGCAGAACGAGCAGGACATCACGATGAACAATGTCTTTGACAACTTCTATCATCTTGTAGCAGATGACGCGATATCCATCCGTAAGGAGATTCTCGACCCTAACGCCCAACTGAGTGACCAGAAAGCCGCAAAGTTAGACTTGTGGGATTCGATGATTCGCCAGCAGGGAGAGGAAGGCGTACACTTTGCAGATGTAATGAGCAAGCACAACGCTGGTGAAGAATTGACGTCCGAGGAACAGCGCATATACGACACCTATGTGGGCTGTATCCGCGAGTACTGTGGTAAGTCCGAGGCAACAGAGGCCTTTATGAAGTCCGTAGCCGACCGTTTAGGGGCTACATACGACCAGATGCTCTCAGCACTCCGCGGACACGATATGAACGAGGCGAGAGATCTTGACCCAGATGCGGTAGAGGTAGGCAAGGGCGTATGGCGTACCAAGGCAGAACAGGGCATGGTGGATGCCTACATCAAGGCACAGGACGATTACCTCAGAGACCCAGAGGCCTACCGCCAGCAGGTAGCGGAGAGTGCTAAGAACGAGGCCACAAATCAGAAATCCGCCATCGTAGCAGAGGTGAGGGCTGGTCTTGACGGTCAGGCATCTGGGCTTACACCACAGACACATGCCATGCGTGTCAAGCGTGATGAAGCAGCTCAGCATCTTGCGCAGGCGGGATTCGGCGATGCAACGCCCGAGGAACTCGTTACTATTGCCAACGATACCCAGCGTCCGCAGGAGCTCCGCGATGCAGCGCAGACCCTGCTGTACGGCAACGATGCACTGGAAGGAGCCCGTGCGGAACTGGATGCCAAGGTGGAAGAGATGGCCGACACTTACGCGAGAATGTATTCAGAATTCGAAAACCGCGCTATGGACGCGGAAGAGACACCGATGGGTACACTTGACCGCGCGACCCTCGTTAACGACCGTGAGGTGTACATTACACGGGGAAAATACGGTGTTGATGACCTTCTCGAAGTGCAGTATGCAGACAACGGAGAGATAGACCACATAAAATCGTCATCCATCAAGGCAGGAACCTACAGGGAGGATGATATCGTGCAGATGTTAGAGGACTACCGTGCAGCCACTACGCGTCAGTACGGAGAAATCTTTGACGAGATGACACGCGGAGGCAAGATACAGCAGGGGGAAGCCATCCTTGTAGAAGGCAAATTCGAAACCGTTATAGGTCCGGCAGTGGACGAGTCAGGTCAGGAGAAACCGGGTGTGTATGCTGTCAAGACCGCAGAAGGCAAGACAGAGGAACGCACAGCAGAGCAGATATATGAAGGACGTGACAATGTAGTCCGTGCGCAGATGCAAGCCGAATACGAGGCAAAGCTGACACGCGCAGCCCTTGATGCAGACCGAATGGACCGACGTGCCGGTAAGCAATCGGAAGACAATGAGAATGCCCCCGCTGCCATCGCGCCTACAGTGACTCCCGTTACAGAAGATGAGGAAATACCAACTGCAGAAGTACTCGAGGAAACCCCTGCCACACTTGAGAGCAACGGACGCAACTCCGACGGCAAACTTGTATCATGGCCTACCGATGCGGAAGGCAATACCAATTTCGCCGACCTTGACGTAGCGGAGGCATACGACATGCATGAGGCAAATAACGGTAAGGGCAGCGCCCGCGAACTTGCCATGAAGGGGCTCGAATCCGTTGACCGAGAGATAGAGATCGCAAGGAACTGGAAACCGGAAGGCAGTGACCTGGCAGACCTTGCTCGTCAGCAGTCAGAGCATAATGCGGAAATGACGAAACAGTTGAAAAAGCAGAGATTCATGCGTATGATGATCGACGAAAGCGGTCGCAGACAGATGCAGGACAAAAACTTCGTAGGCGTAGTTGACAGCCTTGAGAGCGATGCCATCCGTAAGCAGGCACCGGAATGGTATGAACCGATCGTTCGCATGGCAGAGCAGACCGGAATGAAGGTACGTTTCGTCTATGGCCTTACCGATGAGAACGGCAAGGAGGTGAACGGTATCAACCATGACGCAGAGAACCTTATCGAGATAAACACCAATCCTACGATCAGCGAGAGCAGAATCAACGCACTTGGCGAGAGAGTCTCCCTTGTCAATAGCGCAGTGGATATCACACCTGAATCTATCCGTCAGAACTTCACCGACTATCTCAGTGCAGTAACTGGTCATGAGATAACGCATGAACTGTTCCGGCGAGGCAAGGACAATGAGGCTCTCAAGACCTTTGTTGAGCAGGTGAAACAATATATCGGCGAGGAGAAATATAACCAGCTCCGTGCAAATAAACTGAAGGGTAGCGCGTACACCGAAGAGACAGTTGACGAGGAGATAATATGTGACCTTGCAGGCGAGATGCTGTCGAATCGCGAAGTCATGGATTCGCTGTTCAAAAGAGCAGAGAAGGAGATTGAGGATGGAACGAATGACACGGGTGATACAGGTGTATTCGGGTTCCTCCGTAAGATATTCAAGCCATTTAACGATGCCCTTGACCGTCTGATGGACGCGGATGTCCGTGAGGAGATTGAGAAGGCAGCAGATAAGAAGTCTGATACAGACAAGTCAGAGACAAAAACTGACGTTAAGAGCAGCGCCAAGGAGCGTGCTGAGATAATGGTCAGCATGCGTGACAATCTCGCAAAGGCATTCACCGAACTGTCGGAGGTGCAGCGCACCAAGATAGCAGAGCAGACCGATGGTGCAGTGGATGAGAAGCATTCAAAGCGCACCAAGGCAGACCCTATCGAGACTCGTGACGTATATAAGCTCATGCGCCTTATGCCTGGCTCTACGCCCGAGAATCCTATCCTGCAGACCCTCTTCATCGGTCGCGAGAACTATGAGGTAGGTCAGTGGTATGATGCTGAGTCACCTGCTATCAAAGACCTTGAATCACTCGATAATGACTATGCATACCTTGTAGATGCGGAGGGAAATGTCGTTGACAAGACACCTGTACGCCGTGAGCATGACAAGAAGGGATGGCGCACCAAAGGACTTCCGAACAAGAAGGCCGTGGTAGAGGCTAATAACAACAGTCAGCGATGGATAACCAAATATATGGACGGCAACGGTAAGCAGGCATATAAGAACGTAGGCATCAATGGCGCAGAGGGTGTTACTGAGTACGCCATGCGTCCAGGCATCCATGCTGGATCCCTGCCTACCATGCATCAGATAGGAAGCGGTAAGACACGTGACCTGCGTGATGATAACCTTGTATGGGTGAAGGGTAAGGTCGCATATGGAGCCGGAGCACCTGAGGAGGCTGCATCAAACGGAGGTGAGATAAACACCCACATACCTCAGGATGGCGGTTATATGAAGGGCACAAGTAACTTCGTTGATACCAAGCGCATGAACTGGTATATCTCAGGAGCGTTCCTTCCTGAGAAAATTATCAGTGATGACGAGGCACGCGCAGTCATTGACCAGCACAACAAATCAAACGGTCTCACTGCTGATGACGCAGTACCATACGATTTCAGCCGCCGTGGCGGTCGTAAGTTCTATGCAGATACCATGACTGTCGAGGAAGACCGTGAAGTAGCGGCAAGGGATAACATGGTACGCGAGTCCCTTGTAGAATCCATGCAGTTGAGAGAGGAGGACAGGAAGCGTGCAGTCACGGGAACCTATTCACGCCGTGACGGTAAGAAGACCTCATACGTGCAGTTGGAGTTTGACTTCGACGGTTTCGTGGGTGAGGAGGAGAAAACTCCAGTATATTTCAGACTACGCCCTTTGAAGCCAGGCGAGACCTGCCAGGTGGAACGCCGCTACGAGGAGAGCAAGATGTTCACTTTTACGGGTGCAGAGAAGATCAGCAGCCCTGAAGATTTGGCATATATGTTCCGCAACCTTGAAGATTCTGCCATCGAACACACCTTCATGGTACTCGTCAAGGATGGCAAACCTACCATCCTTCATACGGGTATGGGATTCATGACAGGTAGCCCCCTTGACCAGATTGCCCCTATAATGGCTATAGACAATATCAAGCCACAGGCTATCTTTATGTTGCATAATCATCCAAGCGGTACGCTCGTTCCATCAAGGGCTGACCGAAATTTATACGGCAGCTTGAAGTTTATGTACGGAGACAGATTGCAAGATGGCATTATCATAGACCAAAAATCGGGTAAGTACGCGACCTTTAATGATAGGGAGCAAAGTACGGCAGACCGTCCTATGGGTGTGGATAACGAGAAAGAATATAAGGTTTATTCTTTCACAAAGAACGTATTCGCCCCGGACTACAGTTTTGAGGGTGAACGAATTGACACTATGGATAAGGTTGCGGCCTTCGTTTCTTCACATCGCTTAGGAGATAGAGGCAAACTTGGCGTCATCATAGGCAGTAACGCTTTGGCTGTTAACGGTAATGTTATCCTCGATGTGAACGATATTGACGAATCTAATTACATAGATGTAGCGAGGCAGATTGTTAGCGATGCCACTGCGATGAGTGGCAGTTGCGTCTATCTGTATGGTAGTGGCGGCATAAACTGTGATGTCGCAGATAAGTTGAAAAACGCAATTAAAAAGTTGTCGGGTAACACGATTTACCTCATGGACGCCGTAAAGATGGACGGTAACAACATGTATTCCGCGCAAAGTCTTCTCCACGAAGATATAGCAGAATATGGAGGCAACAAACTCTCCGACCGTGTTCCAACCGAGAAGCCTGTCATTCAGCCAGGCGAGGACATTTCTGCCTTCAACGAGCGTATGAAAGAGTGGAATGATGTGCAGAAGGGACACAGGAGCAGAAAAAGTAATTATCACCCTTCTGTGACATTAGAGCAAGCAGATCGTCTCGACGCTACTTATGTGCGGTATAATGACAAGGACAAGTATAACCGTGCCCTGAACGTAGCCACTGATATACGTAAGCAGTATGACGATATAAAAGCTAATTATACGGATGATAATCGATTGACAACTGAACAGCACAGAAACGCTCGGGTAAAAGCCGCTGATAAAGCCGTTATGGAGCTGTTCGATAACACCGTATGGAATCCTGTTATGTCAGTGCCTACTCATATCCCAGAGGTGGCTAATTGGTTAGAAGGACATGGATGGAATGGAGACGATGCTCTGGCCTATGCGACAGAAGCAGGTTATATCAGCCATCATGCCGTCCATCACCCCGGTGAATTTACAGCGGATGTGGATCCTAAAGGCTATGACATGCAAGAAAATGCCAATAATCCATACGTTATTGGCTATACAGAGAAACAGCCTAATAGTTTGGTCATGCTCCGCAAGGATGCAGCGGATAAATATTACGCTACTATCATCACTGTGGGAGAGCATGCGTATATTGATGACGGTAAGATTCAGTGGCAAACGGATTTTGGCAAAACAAAAAATCCATACAAGAAATTAATTCCTATATGGACTTCAGATTCAAGACTACTGACAACCGAAACTGGCAGTAATGCCTCTGAAGGTGTCTTGAATAATGATGCAAAGGTACAACAAAATCCTAAGACTGCCAAATTTTCGGGCGCAAATCTTCTCAAAAGCGCGAATTTTAACACTTCAAGCGTCGAAAAGCGCTCCGTCCGCGAAGAAATTGACAGAGAATACATTGAAGCGGTAAATAGCGGCGATATGGACAAGGCTGCAAGATTATTCGATGCAGCAGCCCGCGAAAGCGGTTATACTGGTACTACCGAATATCAAGGTAATTGGTATAACGGTCCCGCTCCATCGGCGAACGCATACTATGGTTCCAAGGAAGAAAGAAAGGAAGCCTACGAAGGAGGCGAGTTTGAAGGTGATTGGTCATTGGGAGACTATATCGATAACGGCATAGACAATAATGATCTTGATTGGCAGTTGAACAACATTGTGAGAGCTGGAAGAAAAGAAACTACCAGAGAATCCATCAACAACATCAACAGTGCGATCAAAAACGGTGGACGAACCATTAAGATGTACAGAGCTGTTGACGGAAGTATCAAAGAAGATCATTTCCGCAATGGTGATTGGATAACACCGAGCAAGAAATATGCGCAAGAGCATATTGGAATACAGAATTGGGATTCAGGCAGAATCATAGAGGATGAGGTCTCAGTCGATGATGTCTGGTGGGATGGCAATGACATTAACGAATGGGGGTATGACGACGGCAAGTCCTACAAATACAAGAATACCTCCAACAATCGCAAGCTTGACGAAGTCGTCACCTATGATGATAACGGCAATGTCATTCCTTTGTCTGAGCGTTTCAATGAGGCAATACGAGATGAGAGATATTCCAGGAGGGACAAGACCCTGATAGGCGTGCACAATCTCAGTGAAGCATCATTGCGCAAAGCCCTTAATCTGGGAGGATTGGCAAACCCATCAATGGCGGTGGTAGATACACGTCACCATACGCATGATGAGTTTGGCGAAATCTCGCTTATCCCGCCTTCAACGCTCATCGATCAGAGAACAGGTCGTAATGCGGGAACATGGACGGATGATATCTGGTCTCCGACATTCCCTGCGGTATATACCATGTTTACGTCAAAAGGAGCCAAGAACTTCTCTGCCCTGATGAAAGAAGCAGGAGGAAACACCACTCATGCAAGATGGCTGCAGGGCAGCGTGATTTCTGACATGGAGAGTGGAAGAGAACCGGATTTGCGGTGGCTGTACCTGCTGAAGGAGAAAGGCATCGATGCAACGGAGTATGATCATACAGGCTTTGACGGTCGTATGAGAAACGCCATGGATTATAAGACCTTTGCGAGTTTCACAAAGGCTATGGCGAAGGACGAGAACCTGAAAAAGGATGTAGATGCCGCAATGAGTGCTTACGTAGGTGGTATCGCCCGTGAGCAAGTAAAGAACGAATATCCAAGACAGGAGAACGAATCTGACTATGAATATTTCAAGCGCACAAAAGACGCGGTGAAGGCTATTCGTGAGAAGTATTCGGATGGAAACGGTAATTACTCTGAGGAGTGGCTGAAAACTTTCTTTGCTGAGCAGAAATCCAAATTTGCGGTCAATGGACTTGTCAATCATCTGGCGACAAACAGACGCGCGCAGGAACTTGTAGAGCGTAAAAAATTCGAAAAGGACTATAAGACATGGTTGGATAAGACCCTCAATGACCTTGGAGTAGAGAATCTCATGCGTAACGGCTATGACAGAAACGGCAACGCTAAATATAAATCCGTTACATTGTCTAACGTCAGCGATATGATGAACGAAAACCAGAGACTCACCGGTAACGGCATGGGAGGATGGGGCTCATTCATAGGTGAGATAGCAAAGCGCATGACCTCCCTTGATGCAATTCGAGAACACAAGAGCGAATTGGATCCCGAAGGCAAGCAGGCACTTAACAAGGACACCTTTACGGAGTGCGTCATAATGCTGAACGACAAGTCAAGTAAACTTGATTTGTGGGATGGCAGTGCCTCGCGCGCCTTGGCTCATATAATCAGTGATGCCTCCGACATCAAGAAGTTTGCTAAGAAAAAGTACGGCATTACTCTTTCTGATGATGAGGTAGAGCAGTTAAATGATTTCAAGACGGCCTTTGACAACCGTATTGTAGATTACTTCGAGACCAAGTTCCAGCGCCCTGTAACCTTCGGTGAGTTCACCGCCGCTGTAGTGCCGAACAAGACAAGTGCTGACATCACAGAGGCACTCGCCAAGCAGGGCCTGCGCGTCATCAAGTACAATCCAAGTAAGGAGGGAGACCGCGAGAAGAAGATGGCGACCGCAGGAAAGATGGAGGGTGTGAAGTTCTCCACACGCGAGGACATCCAGCGTCAGGGAGAAAAGCAGATACGCCAGATGCTTGACGCACGTGAGGCTGAGATCAACGGCAAGTCAACGCCACAGGCGCGACTGAGAGCCGCACGCGAACTCTATAGCGGTACTGCGGGTGAGGCATATCTCAGTGATGAGATGATGGAACCACAGACACTGGAAGAGTATGTCAGCAATCTTGGCTCGCACAGCATCGCATGGGATGATGTGGAGCGAGGAGGACATACCGTAAGAGGCTTGAAGACCGAGTTAGGTACAAAGCGAGGTGTCAATGCCGACACCAGCGGTATAAACGATTTCCTTGCCAAGTCCGGTGAAGGCGCAGGCATTGATGAGGTAGTTCATGGTCTGTGGGAAGGTCGTCCTGTGCAGTTTGAGGAATACTCCGACATGGACATCAAGGCCGCATTGCTTGACGTACTTTCATCATCAGAGAGCGCATCCCAGACACGAAATATGATACTCGAGAACCGTCTCGCCTCTGCAAGAGAGGCAGCGGAAGCAGAGGAGTACGAATATCTCCAGCGCGCCATAGAGGAAGGTGCAGAAGGATATGAGACCGTAGGCACCGAACCAGTAAAGAAACGTAGTACGGAGAAGAAAGATGCCAAGGAGGAAGCAAGGGAATGGGCAGAAGAGCGCATACGCAAGTACAAGCTCATGATCAATGAGAACTACGAACGCAGAAAGCATGAGGCACTCGAAAGAGCGAGAAATGCAGAACAACGCACGCGCGAAGAAAGGCAGAAATCACTGGACAACGAGAATGCCCGCAAGCAGGTAGTCAAGGAGATAAAGAACCTCATTGACTCGCCGATGGCATCCCTCATGCAGAAAAGTGACCTTAACAGGCTTTTGTCAAAGGTGGAGAACGCGACACCTGAGAATATGGAGGATATGGTAAGGGAGGCGCAGAATGTTGCGCGTGACATCCAGACACGTATCTACGGCAAGCAACTCTCAGACCTCATGAACCTCAAGACCCAAGACCGCAACGGACGTAATATGTCGATTGCGAAGAACGTCAGCAATGATGTGCGCGTAGTGCTTGACAACATCCGAGGTCGCATGTATGGTGTCATAGCAGCGGAGGAGGATGATGCTATCAGCGGATTGCGCAAGGCCAACCGCCGCATGATGGAAGAGAACCGCCGTACACGTGTAGTGATGGGGCGTGAGCACTACCTGGAGGGAACACCTGAATACGATAAGGCGATGAAATCTATCGAAGCCAATGAGATGGCGATGGCTGAGAACAACGACCAGATACGTCAACTTGCAGAGAGACGTGATGCCTCAATACGCGAGAACCTTAGTCAGATGGGAGAAGACATCGAATCCGAGCTTCAGAGACTCGAAGAACATGCGGAGGATTGCGCAGATCCAAGCACTAATACACGATGGACTAACGAGGACACTCAGAAGTATGCAACACTCGACATCCTTAAGGCACGTGCTGAGATAGAAGGCATAGACCGCATCATCCGCGACCTTCAGAAGCAGAAATCCGAGATAGGAGACATGCCAGCAGACCAACTGCCCGAAGGTGAGACAAAGGTCGCTAAGACACGCGCACTCGACCAGCTCATCAACGATCAGAAACGCGAGCGCCTCATCAAGGTAAAGGCACTCGTAGATAAGGTGCAAGACCTTGTTGAGGGAGGCAAATCATCACTCATGGTACGCAAGGCGGCTGAGATACGCCATCGTTCAGACCTCATCAGAGGTGTCATGGGTGACATAGACGGAGGTAAGCGAGTATCAGAAGCAGAATATGAAAAGCGCAAAATCGAAGATACCGTGAAAGCCCTCGCCACAGCGCCTCTTGGTTCGTTCGAGTACATGGCACACCGTATAGATGTGAATCATCTCAGCAGAGACGGATTCTTCTACCGTACGTTTGTGAGTGGCCCGGAAGGTGTCATGGCATGCGAGAACAATTACCTGAATGCTCTGCATGACAGCATGGGAGAATTACAGGAGCAGACCAATGGCATGCTTGATATGTCCCTCGAAGAACTTGCGAAGAAGCAGTGCAAGAAGGAGGACAACCACGGCATAACACTCATGGAGAAATATGATGACGGAATGCCGACCGGAGAACGTATGCCTATCAAGGACTCCCTGTCTAAGGCGAACGCCACCTATCTCTGGATGGTATGGCAGATGCCCGATGGTAGAGCGAAGATGGTAAACGAGGGATATGATGAGCGTTCCATGTCAGAGATACGCGAATTCATAGGCGAGAAGAACGTGGCTTGGGCTGAATGGGTGCAGGGCACATATCTGCCTAAGATATTCGAGCGTTACAATGCACGTTATACAGAGATGTTCGGCACGCCTATGACGGCTAATGAGAATTATGTTCCTCTGCGATATAATTCTATGGCTACCCCGGGGGAGAAGAATGATCTCAGCGGCGACAAGGTTGTATCTAACAATGTCCAGCAACGTAACACCTCCATGATCAACAGAACGGTCAATCTGCTCCCTATCAGCAAGGCAGAGAATCCGTTTACCCTTGTCGCGCAGCATGTTAACGAGGCTGAAGAGTATATATCCTTCGCAAGAATCCGCAAGGATCTGGAGGATGTGCTTAACTCGAAGGCAGTACAGGTGCAGCTCAACACAAACGTGAAGGGCCAGTATCAGGCGCTGAGGGATGCAGCCATGATAGCAACCCATTCGACGCCGAATGAAACGGTGAAGGGTGTGGACAGACTTGTAGCCGCAGCATCCAAGGGTCTGATAGGCGCTAACATCGCATTCCGTACCACCACAGCCTTGAAGCAGGTGCTATCAGTACCCGCATTCCTCGGTTACAGCCAGGATCCTGTCTTCCTTGGTCACTTCTTCAAGAATTTCGGAGTGGAATACACGCGCAATGCACCGGCAGTAGCCGCAAATGCCGCTACATTCGGTTTTGCATACAAGCACATGCTTCAACAGCTCAATGATAACAAGATGCGCACGGCGCTGTCAGGAACCATCAAGTGGGCGATGGAGAACGTGCCAAGTTTCCGCAGTCGCGTAGAGAAGGGTAACATGGGTATGGAGGTGCTTAATGTGGAGGCTTACGATAACGCGATAAGCCAGATGCTTGACAAGGTGATGTCCCAGGGCATGACCACCAACAAACTTGTCGATGCCATCACCTGCGCAGTCGGTATCAAGTCGATATACGACTACAACATGGGCAAGGCAGAGAAACGCATAGCCGAAGACAATACTCTCACAGAGGAGGAACGTGCGACTAAGCGTGAGGAAGCAAAGCGAATGGCACTCGTAGAGGCAGACATATACTACAATGGCACACAGCAGTCTAACCACGTAGCCTTCATGTCGCCTATGCAGCTGAGTAAGACAGCACTCAACCGTATGATGTCCGTATATCAGAATGCGTCAATAGGTTTTGCCCGTAAGGCAGCAGAATCCGCGCAAGACTTGTGGAAACTGAGAAAGGTCGGTCGCATGCGCAGAGCATATGAGGATATGTATATGCGCGAAGGCATGAGCCAGGAGGAAGCCTCCAAGAAAGCAGAGGAGGCAACATCGAAGAAACTAAGGGGAAGACTTGCGTCACTCCTTATGTATGGCATCGGTACAAACCTCATCTGGGATGTCGGTAGTCGTGGCCTCATCGGTCTCTTCCAGAGTGATGATGACAAGGAGCAGATGTTCAGCTGGAACAAGATGCTGAGTTATCCAATGCGAGGTATGCCTCTGTTCAACATGGGTGCTTCTCTCGTAGATTCTGTCAACGGCGTCATTACCGGAGATGGTTCTCAGTCTAAGGGTTATAATCCATTCCTCCTGTTCAATGAGCTGTCCGATATGGTAGGTGCTGCGGGAAGGGACTACAAGGAGCATGGGGTATCACCTATTACCGCCATACATATCCTCAACCGTGCAGGCAAGTTCAGCGGCATAAATCCGGATGTTCTTGGCAACACGTATCTCGCAATAGAAGATATGATAAGGAATGGTCTCACCGACTCACACAACATCGACTGGATGACCGACCTCATGCTGTTGTTGCAGACACCTAACACCAACCGCGCATCCGTAACAAAGGAATTGCAGAAGCGTGCAGGCATGGACTACGAATCTCTGAAGAATCTCTCTGAGGAGGAACGCAACAAGAAGATAGAGGATTATGCATCCGCGCTGATGTATGCGATGAAGTATTATCCGGAGGACGATTGGCATGTGTACATCCCTGGCACCAAGGTGCTGACAGACGGAAGGAAAGATTTCCTCGTCAAGCAACTGAAGGATGAACTGATACCGGAAGAGGTGAAGGGACGCATACTGCGCAATGACCCTACCCTCAAGAAGGAATTGGACGGAGTCAAGGAGATTGACGAACTTGTTGACAGATACAACAAGGAAGCCAATGTCAAGGACAAGGTTCAGATAGGCAAGGAAATC
>JAZLKQ010000419.1:0-3056 GCA_045597745.1 Bacteroidaceae bacterium
TGTTTCTCAAACTTTATGTAACAAAATCTACAATTTCCTATTGCATGTAAAAAAGTTTTCATATCTTTGCAACATAATTATGGCGAAAAGTGAAAGTTTGCATCCTTTTTATTACAATATTGATGAATTGCGATGTGAGGATAGACGAATTGACACTTTATCCCCAAATACTTGTAGATGTAAACATGCCTGACAGGTGATGCTTTTGCATCGACCGCACGACGAGCATCTTTCATGAAAACGACGAGCATCCGTCATACGTATGACGAAGCTCCGTCGAACGTATGACGAACGCGTATCGAACGTATGTTGAAGCTCCGACGAACGTATGTTGACTACATCATCGATGTAGATGGCAATCGTGACAGGCTTACTCAATGGTACACCTTATTTATATATATACACACACAATTGACTAACAACTAACTTTTAGACTACTTACAAGGATGAGACTTACAGACTATAGACTACACATTGTGAAACGTATGGTGGCGCTTCTCGCTCTCCATATATGCATGGCTGCCATGGTAGTCATGCACGCTCAGATACCTAAGATTCTGACCAGTTCGCACGGACTTACCACCAGTTGCGTCAACTCTATATACGAGGACAGCCGCGGTATGTTGTGGATATGCGGACCGTCTATGCTTGACGTGTACGACGGGTCAAGATTTCATCACATTAACTTTATTGACAAACAGACTGGCAAACGTTTGTTCAATACGACCTACCAGGTATTAGAGGCAGGCGACGGTCGCTATTGGGTGGCTACATCCAATGGATTGTATGACTACGACTACAAGAAGTATACATTCGAACACGTAGTGCTCAACACTACCGAAGACTCCATCCTGGGATTTCCAATCAACAGTATGCTCAAGCTGCCACAGAAGGATCGCCTCCTTGTAGTAACTGGTGGATATGGCATGTATGTGCTCAATACAGCCGACCGTACTGTCGACAAAGCCATGAACGAGAAGTTGCATAAGCTGCCTTCGACCAATGGAGTGAGGGCTGTATATATTGACTCTCACAACACGTTGTGGGTAAGTTATAGCAACGGCGACTTTGCCAATATCAGTCTTGATACGTACAAGGCCACCAAGATTGAGCCTGACATGGCACTGCAGCTGGCGCTCAGGGAACACCCTGTATTGCGTATTGTGGAGGTGAAGAAGGCAGGCAAGCTCGTCCTCGGCACCGAAGGAGCTGGTGTCTACATCTATGACATCAAGAGCAAGTCCATGCACGAGCTCGCCGGCAACCACAAGTCGTATATCATCTCAAGTCTGCTCGTTCACTCTGACGGCACAGTACTCGTAGGATCTGACAATCGTGGCATCTATACCCTTGACATGCAGACCGAACAGCTCAGCCAATATGCTCCCGCATATTCACCAATAGACTTCATGTACTGTAAGGCACACAGCCTCTACGAGGGATCGAGCGGAGAAATCATAGCCGGACTCTATCAGAAGGGACTATGTATCATACCAAGCCGTGACGACACGTTCCGTTATCATTCACTCTCACCGACAGGCGGAGACAAGAATGCTTCTTGCGTCACTGCCATGTCAATCGATAGTCAGCGCAACTACTGGATTGCTACTGACGGATGTGGTGTCTTCACTACGGATGGATTTAGCATGGCTACTGCACACACAGCCAACGAAGGGCTCAACAGCCTCCTTGTACAGTGTGTGCAGATAGACAAGCGCCAGACTGTATGGGTAGGTACATACGGAGGTGGAGTGCAGTGTCGACAGGGAGGTACGTTTGTCACACCAGACTTCCTGCAGCCTATCAAGGAGGCGCTTGTCATGGCATTTGCATACGACAGCGCAACCGACAAGCTCTACATAGCCACCAATGGCGACCGTGTGTATGTAGCAGACCTCGCTGCCAAGACGCTGACTCATATCAATGACGAGAGCATAGGCAACGCATGGGTACATGCACTCGCCTTAGACAAGAAGGGCAATCTATGGATCGGTAACGCTGAAGGTATCTGTGCATACAACCTGAAGACGCGCAAAGCTGACCCAAAACCTTTTGAAGGCAATCGCTCGACACTGACCAATGCGTTCCTCCTCGACGGTTCGCGTATGCTTGCGGCTACAGACGCCGGACTGTATATATTCGAAGAAGGCAAGGAGACCAGGCATATTGGTGCGCAGGACGGACTTGGCGACATGACGGTCAACTCCATATCTCAGCATGGCGATGCATACTGGGTCGCCACATCGGCAGCTATATGCAGTATAGACAAGAAGACGCTCTCTGTCACACGATACAACTCTCTTGGAGGTATCGATATCGGCATGTTCCACCGCAATAGTGTAGTCAAGCCTTCAGAACAGTACATACTCTTCGGCGGTGACAACGGTATCGTATGCTTCACTCCACAGAATGTAGGTCAGCAGCATGGCAAAATGCACGATGTGTTCTTCACGTCGCTTGTCATCGGTGGAGAGAGCATTAGATACGGAGCGGAAGGATATGAGGACGTGCTCGACGCAAGCGTTTCGTTTGCTTCGTCTATTACACTACCATATTACGACAACTCGTTCTCCATCACATTTGCCGTACCTGACCTCGTGTCTGCCGACCGTATACACTATCTATATATGCTCGAAGGACATGATGACGAGTGGAGAGAACTGGAAGGCCCAAAGGCTGAGGCGTTCTTTACCAACCTGCCATCAGGATGCTACACACTCCATGTCAAGGCATACTACGACGATATGCCGGATGTGTTTGCAGAGAAGAGCATCGACATCTGCATCAGGTATGCGTGGTATGCATCACCATTTGCATGGGTCATATACTTCCTCCTCTTCCTCGGTCTCCTATATTATATATATAAGGTGTACTGCATACGCCGTGAGCATAAGGAACAGCTACGTGCTTCTGAACAGAAGGAACGTATGAAGGAGGCAAAACTCAATCTCTTCACCAGTATCGCCCATGAGTTGCGTACCCCTCTTACTATGATCGTGCCCCCACTCACACGCCTGATGGAGACGGATCCGGACAGTGGTCAAGTCGGAGGCCAA
>JAZLKQ010000420.1:0-1787 GCA_045597745.1 Bacteroidaceae bacterium
GCCAGACTCGTTTGAGAAAAGTCCACGGGCAATACCATATCGCATGGTGGTCATGATGGCTGCACCTACAGCACCGCCTACAGATGCCTTGAGCGAGAATGCGTCAGACACAATCCACTCGACAGATGCCCATAGATATTGTCCGTTGACACACAGTATGTATATACATCCTATAATATACAGCACCGCCATGACCGGTATCATTGCTGTACATATACGTGTGATGCTTTTGACTCCTCCAAATATTACCAGCCCAACTATTATGGCAAATACTATGCCTACAATCCAATGACATATATCTGGAGATATGAAAGATGAGCAAGCATTGCCGAGATTGTCACTTATGGCATTGGCTTGTACCGTATTGCCAATGCCAAATGATGCTATTGCTGTGAAGATACAGAAGAGTACTGCCAACCACTTCATCTTCAATCCCTTCTCCAGAGCATACATCGGACCACCAAGCATTAGTCCGTTGCTTGTCTTCTCACGATACTTTATGGCAAGAAGGCCTTCTCCATACTTTGTTGCAATGCCAAACATGCCTGTGAGCCAGCACCAGAATACAGCACCTGGACCACCCATTGATATGGCAGTTGCAACACCTATGATATTGCCTGTGCCTATAGTGGCGGCAAGTGATGTTGCTAGTGCACCAAACTGGCTAACGTCGCCTGATGACTTCTTGTCTGGAGTGACTGACAACTTGATTGCAGTCCATGTCTTGCGCTGTGGAAACTTGAGTCTGAATGTGAGATAGATATGGGTACCAACGAGCAATATGATCATTGGCCATCCCCATACGTATGAGTTGATAGTTGATAATAATTCTTCCATTATATATTTAATGTTATGATTTTCTCCCTTTGTGCTAACAGTTTATGTTAGCTATACGAAGTATGCACCATCGGTGAATAAGCGAACATTCTGCAATCATTCTACAATTCTTCTCCTCTTATGCCTAAGGCACTCATTATGGAATAGCCTAATATCTGGTGTGTAAATCCTGTTGCTTCGAGTGAAATCATGGAAAAGATTGTAGTTTGTTTTTTGTTCTTCTTTAGCGCATCTATTAGCATATCGCCGTATGATTCTCCATCGGCAACAACCATAAGGCGTTGTACTTTGTTAGAATCAATGATGACTTGCATGGTGTCGATGAGGAAGTCTGCTGTATTGGTGACATCGCTTGCTACTGGATATGCCTCCATGGCAAACTCTCCAAGGTTGTCCTTGAATGCCTTGCCATTGATGTCCTCAATCAATGATGGCGTAAATTGTGACAATGACTTTGTCCGCTTGCTGTGGATAAAAATGACCTGTATATTATTGTCTCCAGGTAGTATGCCTCCGTCAAGTGCTATACAGTCAAGCCAGTGAGCAAGGTCGGCTTTGGGTAGCGTGCGGCCAAGCATACGACTGAAGTTACTTGACAGGTCGGTAGCAACCTTCTCTATATATGCTACGTCTACAAGTATGATATTGTCGGAGAGCATACCAGATGTGTCTAATGCCATATTAGTGTCGTTTACGAGATAATAACTCTGCAAAGATAGTGCATTTTTTTAACATATTCTCGTATTTCCAACATTAAATGACCTATTCATAAGCTTTTTGTGAAGGTATACTTTACGAAATTACGCTTAACCGAGGGGACGGTTAAGCGTAAAAAAAATTGCTTATCATCTCGACAAGCAATCTTTACTAACCTTAAAATAAATCTAATACCATGAAAAACACGTTGCAAAGTTATGCTTTTCTTCTTATCTGACAAGGTTATTGCTTGA
>JAZLKQ010000421.1:0-3156 GCA_045597745.1 Bacteroidaceae bacterium
ACACGCATTGGTCGGTTGAGCTTATTGCGGAGATATACCACAAGGTCAGTATCTTCGAGATCCTTGAGCTTAGGGTTACGACATGAGAATGCACCTCTTAGGAAGTGGATTATCTCCTCAAGCTGTGCATGGCTATACATGCCATTGTCAAGCAACTGGAGATATTCGAACGCTTTCTTCTGTAGCGAAACAAGCACTCCTGCAATGAGTCGCTTATAAGTCACAGTATCACCTTTGAGTCTATCTGGCACGACATTGTCTATATTCTTGATAAAGATAATGTCTGAATCAAGGTCGTTAAGATTCTCAATCAAGGCTCCATGGCCACCTGGACGGAAGAGTATAGTACCATCGTCATTGCGGAACGGCTCGTTGTCAAGTGTTGCAGCAACAGTATCTGTACTTGACTTCTGCTCTGAGAATGATACCGAATACTTTACATTGTACTCAGACTCGTATGCTGATGTCTTGTCTGCCACAAGCTGCTCAAACAATGGTCGATGCTCTGGGCTGACAGTAAAGTGTACATTGACATTGCCATCCTTACCTCCAGCATACAATGCACCTTCTACAAGATGCTCCTCAAGTGGGGTACGTGGACCTGCCTGATATGAGTGGAACTTGAGCAATCCCTTTGGAAGTTTGCCATAGTTGAGTCCCTTGCCATTGAGCAGATTGTCAACGACTGGCTTGTAGCTACCCTCAGCTATGAGCGTATCAATATCTTTGCCTTCGTTGTTGATACAAGACTGATTGAGTTCGTCATAAAATGCGAACTTGTGTATGTCTGCAAAAAACTTACTTATAAAGTCGTTGTCTGGTGTGTCAGAAGCTCCGTCAAGAAACTCAAACAAATTCTTGAACATACGGCTAGCTGCTCCTGATGCAGGCACAAACTTGAGCACTTTGCCATCACCATTCAGATAGTTGTCCCATGCCTCAAGATAGGCTGTACGCTCCTCGTCTGTCGGTACAGTGATGCCTGCACCTGGGGATGCGGCACCTGCCAGTCGGAGATATGGGAATCCTGTCTTGAACTGATTGAGCTGACTCATGAGCTTTTCCTCGCTAATGCCTTTCTTAGAAAGATAATCTTTGTCTTCTTGTGTTAGCATATTGGTATGTAGTTATTAGGTTTATAAAATTTTCCTCAAATATAGACATTTTTTTATTAACACAACTTCTTTGGAGTTATATTTTCATATCTTTGCACACATAATAATGCATAATGCATAATTACTGCAATAATATAATACGCATATATCATGGAAGAAAACAAACACATCACACCATCTGTAGACAAGGATGCGATAATCTCTTCGCTCAAACGACTGCAGTCACTATGTGGCGACACCATGAACAACGACGACTTTCGTAAGATAAAGGATACTTTGCTATCATCTGAAGACGACAAGAGTGTCAGTGTCGGCGCATTCGGACTTGACCCTCTACTCTTTGACATGCAGACCGCCATCATCATAGCAGAAGAGGTGGGACTGAGCAGGGCAAGCATAGTAAGTGTTCTGCTCCACAGATGTGTGGCAAATGGACAAGTAGACATTGATATTGTCAGAAAGGACTTTGGCGAAGACGTAGCACATATCATACGTGGACTTATCAAGGTCAATGAACTATATGACAAAAATCCATCTATCGAGACAGAGAACTTCCGTGACCTGCTACTGTCATTTGCAGAAGATATGCGAGTCATATTTATCATCATAGCAGACAGAGTCAACCTGATGCGCCAGATTAAGGGCAAGGGTACTGATGACGAACGCAGAAGAGTTGCTACTGAAGCGAGTCATCTCTATGCACCTCTCGCTCACAAGCTTGGACTATATCTCATCAAGTCCGAGCTGGAGGACCTCTCGCTCAAGTATCTCGAACCAGATGCCTACTATATGATAAAGGAGAAGCTCAACGCTACCAAGGAAGCACGTGACAGATATATCAAAGACTTTATCGGCCCTATACAAGAAAAGTTACTTGCAGCCGGACTCAAGTTTCACATGAAGGGACGAACAAAGAGCATACACTCTATATGGCAGAAGATGAAGAAGCAGAAATGCAAGTTCGAAGGCATATACGACCTCTTTGCCATAAGGGTAATACTCGACTCTCAGCCATCAAGAGAGAAGCAAGACTGTTGGCAGGTATTCTCCATCGTGACCGACATGTATCGCCCTAATCCGAAACGAATGAGAGACTGGTTGAGTGTACCTAAGAGCAACGGATATGAGAGCTTGCACATTACAGTAATGGGACCAGAAGGCAAATGGGTGGAAATACAGATACGCACCGAACGTATGGACGAAGTTGCCGAACGTGGACTTGCCGCACACTGGAGATATAAGGGTGTGAAAGACAGTGGCAGCAGACTCGAAGACTGGCTCAAGGACATACGAAGCGCTCTCGAGTCACAGACATCTACCGATGAGCAACTCATTGACCAGTTTAAGGTCGACCTATATGAAGACGAGGTATTTGTATTTACTCCAAGAGGTGATCTGTTTAAGTTACCAAAAGGTGCGACAGTACTCGACTTTGCATACGCCATACATACTAATATAGGACAGAAATGCTCTGGTGGTCTAGTCAACGGCAAGAATGTTCCAATGCGTACACAGCTGCAGAGCGGAGACCAGGTTGAGATTCTCACCAACCCCAACCAGTTGCCTAAGCGTGACTGGCTCAACTATGCCATCACTTCAAGGGCAAAGAGCAAGATACGACAGTCTATCAACGAGCAGGAGCTGAAGACTGCCACGTACGCCAAGGAGACTATCGAACGAAAGTTCAAGAACCGTAAGATTGACATCGAGGAAGCTACTATGATGAAGCTCATCAAACGTATGGGCTACAAACATGTCATGGAGTTTTATAAGGCAATATCAGAAGGCATACTCGACCCAGGCACAGTCATAGACAGATATATAGAGGAACAACGCAGAGAAGAGACGCCACAGTACAATGCCGAGGCGAGAAGCGCAGGCAACTACGTACAGAGTACATCAGCAGACGATCACGCAAAGGGCAATAGCGATGTGCTTGTCATCGACAACAATATCAAGGGTGTAGAGTACAGCCTCTCCAAGTGCTGCAATCCTATATATGGTGATGACATCTTCGGATTTGTCACTATCAATCGAGGCA
>JAZLKQ010000422.1:0-7247 GCA_045597745.1 Bacteroidaceae bacterium
TCCCACTCCGAAGACGATGACCCGTGACTGGCTGATACGATCCATGACCTTGCTACCCATGAGCAACTGAGCTCGATGGAAGGTCCCGCTGAGTGTCTTCATCTGTATATGTGTGTGTATGTGTGTGTATATGTGTATGAAATGTATTACTTGGTGCAAAGTTATAAAAGTTTTTTGCACATCAAACAAATTATATATAACTTTGACATCAATATCGAAAAAAAAACATTATAGCACAATGACCATATCAGCATCATCCAGGCTACATCGTCTCAGCATCGAAGATGGTGAACACATCAAGATGCCAAA
This sequence comes from Bacteroidaceae bacterium, assembly GCA_045597745.1. Taxonomy (GTDB): domain Bacteria; phylum Bacteroidota; class Bacteroidia; order Bacteroidales; family Bacteroidaceae; genus Minthosoma. Next base: position 310 of record JAZLKQ010000422.1, read on the forward strand.
GCTCTTTACTTATCCATTTGAGTACAGACCACACCCTCTATGCCTCATGGCCGTGGAGCGTATCAACAGGTATCACGACAGCCAGGAGGAGTGGCACGAAGAACTGAGCAAGGGTAAGATGATGGGGGTGCTTGTGGTGCGCAACGAGGATGACGGGCTGCTGTACTATCTTGCCGCATATTCGGGGCAGCTATGTGGCAGCAATGACCTCCCGTACTTTGTCCCTGCCGTCTATGACCTGATGCGTCCTGACGGTTACTTCAGGATGGAGAATGACAACATAGGGCGCATCAGTCTCGACATCGTAGATATGGAGAGGAGATGGGATGATGCCCACTCCTTATATATAAATAAGGTGGAGATGAAGAAGGCAGAACTGCACCTTGACGAGGTAAGGGGGAGGATGCAGGGCGAGACCGAAGATGAGTGGAGAGCGAGACGGCAGCATGAGAACGGTGAGAAGAAACGCAGGAGAGTGGCTCTCGCGGCATGGGAGGCAGAGGAGATGGACAAGATAATGCCCTTATACCAGAGCCTGCAAAAGATAAAGGAAGAGAGGCGTCTACGTTCGGCAAATCTTCAGCAATGGTTGTTCGGGCAGTTTGTCATGAAGAATGCCCGGGGCGAACAGGCTGACCTCTGCACGATATTCAAAGACGTTGGCATAGACATACCACCATCAGGTGCAGGCGAATGTTGCGCCCCCAAGCTCTTGCAATATGCATACTCCAATGGGCTCACTCCTGTATGTATGGCTGAATGGTGGTATGGCGCATCGCCCGTCGGAGAGATAAGGCATCATCTGCAATTCTACCCTGCATGCCAGAGCAAGTGCAAACCGATACTGGCGTTTATGCTCAGGGGACTCAACGTAGAGCCCAATCCGTTGCTCGAACGCAACAGGAGGATGGCTGAAAGGCTAAGGGTCATCTATGAGGACGAATGGATGCTTGCCGTGGATAAGCCCGAAGGTATGTTGTCTGTACTCGGCAAGGATGATGTGCCGAGCGTGGAAAGTATCATCAGGGAAAGATGGACTGCAGACGAACCGCCGTTCGTCGTCCATAGGCTTGACATGGACACTTCTGGCATCATGATCATAGCCAAGAGCATGGCGATGGGCAAGACACTGCAACGGATGTTTGCCTCAAGGCAGATCAAGAAGCGATACATAGCCGTCCTTGACGGTATCGTCAGAGAGGACTGTGGTACGATACGACTCCCTATAAGGCCAGACTATGACCATCGGCCTCGGCAGATGGTGGACTATAGGCATGGCAAACTAAGTATTACTGACTATGAAGTCATAGAGAGGAAGGGGGGGCGTACTCGCATCGCACTATATCCTCACACAGGAAGAACACACCAGTTGCGTATGCACTCTGCTCATCAAGACGGGCTCAACTGCCCTATAGTCGGCGACCGGCTGTATGGGCATGATATGCATGGCAAAGAGACAAGAATGATGCTTCATGCGGAAAGTATTGCTTTTGTACACCCTGTGCAAAATAGGATGATTGAGCTTCATTCTGATGTTTTTTTCTAAAAAAATCTATAATAATTTGCAAATATTATCAGGTTTTGATAATTTTGTCCTTGATTTATAACAAGAAAACCAAGGACACCATGATAATGAACAATTGGTTTGAGTGTAAGGTCAAGACACAGAGGATACTGGAGGGAGGAGCAACAAAGTCTGTTGTAGACCCATATCTTGTCGATGCACTCAACTTTACAGAAGCAGAAGCACGCATAATAAAAGAAATAACACCATTCTGCAACGGTCAGCTCGAGGTCACTGACATCAAGAGAGCAAAATACAGCGAGATGTTTACAGCTACTGAGGACAGCGCTGACAAATGGTATAAGGTGAAATGCAACTTCATCACTCTCGACGAGAAGACTCAGACTGAAAAGAAGACTGCAACCAATATACTCGTACAGGCAAGCGACTTGAGAGATGCTGTCAAACGATTTGACCAGGGTATGAAAGGATCCATGATTGACTACGAGATAGCTCTCGTACAAGAGACTAAGATTATGGACGTATTCCCATACGACGCATCTGAGGTTAAGGAGACAAAAGATGCAAAACCTGAGTATCTATGATTGCAGATAGACTCAACGAGGTAAGAAGCGAACTGAAGGAAGGCACAAGGCTCGTGGCTATATCCAAGTACCACCCTAACGCCGAACTGATGGAAGCTTACGAAGCAGGACAACGTATCATGGGTGAAAGCCATGTGCAGGAACTCATGGGCAAGTACGAGGCTCTGCCGAAAGATATCGAATGGCACTTTATAGGTCACCTGCAGACTAACAAGGTGAAGTATATTGCACCATTCATACAACTAATACACGCTGTCGACACTGCCAAACTGCTTGCTGAGATCAACAAGCAGGCAGCAAAGCACGAAAGGGTCATCGACTGTCTGCTACAGATACACATAGCCAGGGAGGAGACCAAGTATGGATTTGCTCCCGACGAACTCAAGGCGATGCTGCAGGAAGGTGTCGCCGAGAAGATGGGCAATGTCAGGATTGTTGGCCTGATGTGCATGGCAACCAATACTGATGACGAGGAGCAGATCAGAAGGGAGTTCAGACTTGCGCACAGCATCTATACGGATGTCAAAGACGAATACTTCAAGGACAACCCATACTTCAAGGAGCTGTCTATGGGCATGAGCAGCGACTACATGATAGCTATGGAGGAAGGCAGCACACTCATCAGAGTGGGAAGCAAGATATTCGGCAACAGAGACTATGCGACAAAGTTTGTCAATGCATAGCGCTCATGTTATTAGTATCAATTATTAAATAAAAATCAAAAAGAGATTAGTTAACCTTTTTACAAAATACAATAACAAAAACATCACATAAAAGCCTATACTTATGGACAGAAGAAGAGAAATAGCGAGAGAGATAGCAAGGCAATATACGGTGCTGAGCCCTGAAGCTCTTGAAGCATTTGCAAGCATCCTTGTGCCATTCAAGTTTAACGCAAAGACCACAGTACTCAAAGAAGGAGAAGTGTGCAACTACATGTACTTTGTGGTAAAGGGCTTGATACGCCAGTATTACTATAAGGGCAGAAAGCAAGTTACAGAGCATATCAGTAGCGAGGGCGGCATGGTGATATGTATCGAGAGCACTTTCCAGCATGAGCCTACCCGTCTTATTGTCGAGACTCTTGAGCCATCGGTACTATATGGCATACCATTTGACAAACTACATCAGATAGCAAGTACTTCGTACGAATTATGCAAGCTACTGTTCGCCTTTCTTGAGCGTTCACTTATCATCTCTCAGCAGAAAGCAGACACTATCCGATTTGAGAATGCAAAGGAAAGATATGCACGTACTCTACGTGACAATCCGGAGATTATCCGTCGTGCCCCACTCCACCACGTGGCATCATTCCTGCAGATGACTCCAGAGACACTGAGCCGTGTACGCTCTATGAGCTTTGACGAAGACTAAAAAGCACACATTGATACCATTCATATATCAACGTGCGTATGCATCTCGAGACACATACGCACGTTGACATTTTATCCTATAACTGTTAATCCGTATCTGTTTACACAGATCAGTTTACCTGATTTATTGGATCGTTATCCATAAATGCCTTTACATTTTCCACACATATATCAATAAGACGCTGTCGTGCCTCACGAGTAGCCCATGCTATATGAGGAGTTAGGTAGCAGTTGCGTGCCGACAGCAAAGGATTGTCACTCTGAGCTGGTTCTACAGTCAATACATCTGCACCGTATGCTGCTATTCGTCGAGTATTGAGCGCCTCTGCCACATCTTCGTCAACAACGAGAGGACCACGACCTGTGTTGATAAGTATGGCAGACTTCTTCATGGACTTTATTCGCTCTGCATCGACAAGATGCATCGTGTCCTTAGTCAAAGGACAATGCAAGCTTATCACATCGCACTTCGCAAACAATTCATCTACACTTACTGGCACTATGCCTTCTGGCAACTCGTCTTCGCTCTTGGATGTCACTGCAAATACATCCATGCCAAACGCCAATGCTATCTTAGCCGTAGCCATACCGGTATTACCAAGACCGACTATGCCCATCTTCTTGTCATGCAACTCGACAAGAGTATGGTCATAGTAGCAAAAGTCCTTGCTCTCACACCATCTGCCTTCTCTATTCTGATTAGCATAATAGTCCACCCGTGACACTATATTGAGCAGATGTGACCATACCATCTGTGCAACACTCTGAGTACTATATGCTGGTATATTAGTAACGATAATGCTCTGACGTGTTGCCACCTCGAGATCTACCACATTGTACCCTGTAGCGAGAACACCTATATACATAAGTCTTGGCAACTGATTGAGGATTGAGGCATCAAGCACTACCTTATTTGTCAACACAATCTCTGCTCCACGACATCTCTCAACAACATCCTCTTCATCTGTACGATCATATACTTCCACATCAGCGATCTTCTCAAGTTCACTCCATGACAAGTCGCCTGGGTTGACTGTATATGCATCTAATATTACTATCTTCATTATTATATCTTGTAGATTAATCTGTGTTTTATTGGTGACGACCTCATTAACGCACCACCATATTACATACAAATATAGGGTAAAAGTTAACAATTATAGGGGATAAAAACTGTTTTTTTACAATCTTGCCCCTTTATTTGATAGATACAGTCCATCTATTGTGTAATATATGACATAATATTGCGCTCAAAATATCATCCTAACAATAGTATTAATGTCAAAATCCTATCCAACCATTATGATTAAAACAGCAGAAAATCTGTCGACAGCACTTATGCTGAAAGACAACGTCAATCGTTCCGTCAGCAATAACAACTATGATGCAGAGTCTGACTTTTGCATTAGACTTGTCAAGATGCATGACATCTTATACAAGTATGCCATTAGGCTTACCGAAGACTATGACGATGCCAACGACCTTGTACAGGACACTGCTATCAAGGCATTGTCCAACATGAACAAGTATACTGAAGGTACAAATCTCAAGTCTTGGCTAATGACCATCATGCACAATCTATACATCAACCATGTCCGCCATATGGCATACAAGTCACGCAGCATGACTGACTTCATGGACTATGCCTGCAACAAGTACCTTGACTCTGGCATCAACAACTCTGAAGTACATTGCACCATCAAGGACATATATAAGACCTTGAACGAACTTCCTAACGAATTTTGCGAAGCATTCAACATGTTTGTCAAGGGGTACAAATACAAGGAGATCGCCACAAAGCTGAATATTCCTATAGGGACAGTCAAGAGCCGAATATTCTCAAGTAGAGCTATACTTAAAGAGAAGTTGACTGAATACCGATGACTCGGTTTATCCCAATATCCGCCGACACATATTCGGACTAATAGAAAAAGGACATGCATCACGATGATACATGTCCTTTTGTTGGAGGTGCCTACCCGATTCGAACGGGTGTAAACGGTTTTGCAGACCGGTGACTAAGCCACTCATCCAAGGCACCATTTGCTTTTGCGAGTGCAAAGGTAATGCATTTATTCCAACCAACAAACTTTTGCGCCTTTTTTTTTGAAAAAACTGCCCGTATGAGGCAAATATACCCTTCATATACATGAAATGTGCAATAAATAGACTACTTTTGTACACATCAACAGACTTGGACAATGGGAAAAGGCAATCAAAAGGTATTAGAAACAATAAGCAAATATATCCGTCAAAACAAACTGATATGCGATGGAAGCAAGTTGTTAGTAGCTCTTAGCGGGGGTGCAGACTCTGTCGCACTACTACACATCATGCTATCATTAGGATACGATTGCCATGCCGTACATTGCAACTTCCATCTTAGAGGCGATGAGAGCATGAGAGACCAGCACTTTGTCGAGTCACTATGCAAGAGCCTTAATGTCTGTCTCCACACCACACACTTCGATACTGAAGGATATGCAAGAGACAAGCACGTATCAATAGAGATGGCGGCAAGAGAGTTGAGATACCAGTACTTCGAGACTCTCAGGCAAGAGATTGGTGCAGACCTTATCGCTGTTGCTCACCATAGAGATGACAATGTAGAGACATTACTGCTCAATGCTACGAGGGGCACCGGCATAAGGGGGCTACGTGGCATACTACCAAAGAATGGCGTCATCATTCGGCCTCTGCTATGTATCAGCCGACGAGACATCATTGACTACCTCGACAGCATCGGACAAGACTACATCACCGACTCTACCAACTTAGACAACATCTACAGCCGCAACAAGGTTAGGCTTGACGTGATACCAATATTAGAGAGTATCAACCCTGCCGCATCTGCCAATATAGCAACAACCATCAGCAATATACAAGAGGCGTACAAGGTATACGCTGATGCCATCAACAGTCAGGTCGCTCAATGTACTACGACCTCTGGAGACATGACTACTATATGTATCAAGTCTCTACAGAGTATGCCATCACCTATATCTGTGCTTCATGCCATCACAAGTACGAAGGGATTCAACAGGGCGCAGGAGACTAACATCATCAGCTGCCTTGACAACAATCCAGGGTGCACATTCAACTCTGACGAATGGCAACTGCTGATAGACCGCAAGTATATCGTCATAAGAAAGAGAGAAGACATCGACGACATTGCATCATTGCCAATAGACAAGTGCGATGCACGCCTCATAGATACCAGTAACTGGAGTATCGAGACAAGCATACTTGACATAAACTCCATCAAGACTCTACGTGTACCTCAACATATAGCCTTAATGGATATGGCAAAAGTCCAATTGCCTATATATATAAGAAAGGTGAAACAAGGTGACGCTTTCGTGCCATTTGGCATGAAAGGGCGCAAACTTATCAGCGACTTGATGACTGACATGAAGTATAACGTCTTTGACAAAGAACGTCAACTTGTACTATGCG
>JAZLKQ010000423.1:0-7860 GCA_045597745.1 Bacteroidaceae bacterium
GTTGTGCTTCCTCACAAACAACGACATCACAGGCGGCAACTCCGGTTCTGGCATGTTCGACGGCAAGGGAAGACTCATCGGACTTGCTTTCGATGGCAACTGGGAAGCCATGAGTAGCGACCTCAAGTTCAACAACCAGCTCACACGTTGTATCGGTGTAGACATACGCTTCGTACTTTCTGTAATAGACAATTATGGTAAAGGCAAGCGTCTCATCAAGGAGCTGACACTCGAATGATACTGCGCACCTGCAGACACATAGACACAAAGGCAAGCCTTCCGACGTATGGACGGAAGGCTTGCTTTTTGATAGAAGGACATGGTATGCCGGCAGTATGGCTACAGTAAGTCACAAGTCACAACAAATATGCATTATACAGCGAAAAAACGTTCAATTGATGTATAATTCGTGTCAAGTAATCAATCTTTACCCTTTCACGATGCCATTTATATATATTTTCTATATATTTGCTCCTAAATTAATCACTCGAGGCATAACACCTGTCTTCGGGCAAACTACGACAAATCAACTAAAACTAATAAATATGCTATCCAATCATCTTAAAGCAAAACTGTTAGTCACAGCACTGACACTTTGCGGTTCGCTCAGTATGTGGGCAGGGCAGAAGCATACATTCAACGCCACTATCACCCGCAACACTGCAAATGACATCAACACACCTACAGTACTGCAGGCAAATGCTACGTATGTAGCAATGCAGTTTGGTTACAAGAACGAGGCAGAACTTGCCACAGCCATGAGTAGTGGCAGCGTCACCTTCGAGGCAAAGCAAGGCAGTAAGGACACCTACGTGAACACCCACACGTATGGTATCGGCACATGGTTTACCGCCAAGAGCGTACCGACCTCAGCTACCAATACCGCACGCCGTATCGCCTGCAAGTATGAGGACAAGTCGTTCAAGATCGTTCACTTCAACGACAAAGTTGTAGAGGGCGATGTATTCTCGTTTGTACAGGTTTTCGTACACGATGGAGATACCGTCCAATACAACTTCACCGTGACTATGGGCAATACTGACTCAGCCACATCTGACCAGCCAGACCCAGCCAACACATTCATACATCGAGCAGACGCCACAGACAGTTGGGAAGTTAAGCCACACGTGCGCCGAAACGACCAGGACATACTCTACCAGAACTACATACAGGTACAGGCGGGCGATAATATCACACTCGGTGCAGAGCCTATCGACCCAGACAAGTACAAGAGCGTCACATACCAATGGGTAGACCGTAAGGGCAAGACATTGCGCAGCTACAAGAAGGACGACTTCGTGATAGCATCTGCAGAAGCCAGCAACTCAGGCTACTACGTCATGAAGGCACGCCTCACTGACCTTAACGGCAAGGTTACGGTGCAGGACTGCTACTACTTCGTCGACGTGCAGGAAGAACCTATCGGCACGCCATTCTCATGGGCAGGCAGAGTACCTCAGTTCTCACACGACTGGACAAAAGACTCTAAGTACAACTATGGTGTATACCAGCAACCAACTAAGATCCTTGGCGACGTGGCGGCTACTGACCGCAACGGCAAACCTGTCAACTGGGCAGAAGGTGACTGGTGGGCTGTATGCTGGGGTAGTGACCTCAATACGACAGCAGGCGCATACGACTCTGAAGAGGTAAGGAAGTGTGCGGAGAACATGATGAAGAAGTACGACGAGGACTTCGCTTATATACGCGACAACATGGGCTGGCCACCAGACCTACGTGCCCGCAACGGTTACAAGTCGCTCGTATACATCTTTGGTTCAGGACTGCGCAATGACAATACACCAAATACCGAAGCCGGCGGTTACCAAAGCGGCATCTGGTACTCAGACCCTAAGACTGGCATATCAGCCAACTGGCCATGTGTATGGGCAAGCTACTATCCATTCTCACGATTCCGTGACGATGCAGACCGCAAGTGGTCTGATGGTGACTACCAGCGCGAAGCTATGATACACGAGGGTATACACGCCATCTTCGCCGATCTCGACGCATGTAAGGGTTCAAGCTGGTTCCACGAGGCAGGCAACACATGGCTTCAGTCAGCCATGAACACCGAGCGATACAACAAGTACGGAGAGCCTGGTTTCCTTGACGCTCCACCATTTATCGCCCCATTCATGCCTATCGAGTGCTACTCAGGATGGTTGCTCGACGGCTCGTTCGGAGGTCCGGGCGCACAGGGAGTAAACCTCTATGGAGCTGACGGTCAGGTATGTACATGGCGCAGTCTGCTTGGTGGTACACAGTACGGCAACTCCTTCCCTATCGTGCTTGGAGAGATATGCGGCAAGGGCAGTATACCTTGGATATGGCGCAACTGTACAGACTATGTGCTCAAGGGCATCGGCAACTATCTCGGCGAGGACGTGATGCGTGACCTCATCATGCAGTATCGTGCACGTCAGGCGACATTTGACATCGGCGGATGGAAGACTGGCTATCGCAAGGTGACTGACAACAACATGGGTGCTACCGTCAAGGAGGAGTACGGCAATGGTGTCATGACTAAGGACGACAAGAACAGCGCGACCATGCCATGCTCACAGCACGTAGAACCATTCAAGCTCACACCTTATCAGACTGCCACCCGCAACAGTCTCGACCACTGGCTCGCTCCTGACACTCAGACCAACCCTGGATGGTCAGGCGCCAACATCATTCCTATACATGTGGATAGTAAGGCTAACAAGGCTACTGTCGAGTTCAGACCAGAAGATACAGAGATGCGTGCACAGCTCTGCTACGTCACTAAGGCGGGCAAAAACTACTACAGCCAGCCTGTACACTGCGGTAAGATGACCATCGACCTCACTGACCGTCCAGCCAACAACGTCATCTTCTGCGTGGTCTGCAATACTGACTACATCTTCGTCAACGACGAGAAGCAGCGCAAGAAGCACTGGGACTACCGCATCAAGTTTGGCGAAGGAGCATTGCAGGTAGCAGATATCTATAGCCGCTGGTACTTCAACGAGCGCACCATCACCGACAATACCTACAATGAGGAAGAAGCTCGCAAGGCAGCAGACATCGCCCTTGACATCGAGGACGTCGAGTCTGCGTCAGACTCATACGTACCGGGCGACAACGGCATCAAGCTGCTCACAAGTGTCATCATGCCAGGTATGCCTATCAAGGCTGACCTCAATGGTATAGACTACAACGACGTGAAGGTCAACATACTCGGTCTCTCTGGTATCATCGAGGACAACGGCGACATCAACCCTGACGGTACATACGTCATGCCTGCACGTCTGCCACGAGGCATGTACTTCATCAAGTATACTCACGGCGACAAGTGCGACACTTACAAGGTATACGTCAAGTAAAGTCTCTATACATATCACCAGCCCCCAAAGGTAGAGGTACGGAAGCCTGCTGACAGACGACCGCCCCCTCCTTTGGGGGCTGGTGCGTTTATACGGTAAAACCGACAGGGGGATTTCCTCTCTCCTTTAGGGAAAACACCCGATGGATTAGGGAATATAAGTTTTTCCCCTATAGAAAATGCCCGATATTTGCAACGTGAAATTAAAGAAAACGTCTAATCAATAAAAAATAACGATTATGAAGAAGGTTACATTTATCATCGCTTTGATCCTCGGTACAATGCTATTGTCATCTTGCTGCGAACTCTTTTGGGACGATGCTCCAAGTTATGGTTATCATCATGGTCACCACCGCCATGTTCCTCCACCACATCACAGATGGTAAGTATCTCCCCCGACATGTAGCACTTACTACTTGACGCATATCACAAGACGACTTGCAGGTAGCACCACTACACATTATACATTACAACTCGCTACACCCGCTTATTACCTAACATATACAACATATATAGATCACACACTACTGGGTGCTGCCTACAAGCCTGTCTGTCAACTATATACCGCACGTCCGCACGAATGACACACATTCATGCGGACGTTTTCGTATATACCCATCGGACACCACCATTTGCATCATACGCTCGATCAATGTTCAACATACGTATGATCAACGCTCAACATACGTATGATCAACGCTCAACATACGTATGACGAAGCTTTATCATACGTATGTCGCAATCTCCCCTTATCGCAAGTGCATAAACAATGAGTCGTGCAGTCACCGCTACGATGACTGCACGACTCTATTCGTATATTCCTAAGACGCCTGTATTAGAAAGGCAGATCTTCTGTCGAATCACCACCCGTAAAGTCTACTGGCTGCTGTGGTGCTGGCTGCTGTGGTGCTACAGCAGCAGGCTGACTCATTGGTTGTGCCTGTGGATATGGCTGTGCGCCCGCTGGGTAAGGTACTGCCTCTGGCTGGCCAACTGGCTGACCTGGCACGACTCTGTCCACGCGCCATGCACGTATATCATTGTACCATCTGCCCTGATACTCACGTGCATTGATATCGAAGAACACGTTGATTTCCTCGCCCAACTGGATGTTAAACTGATTGATCTTATCTTCTCCAAACACATTGAAACTCATGCGACGAGGGTACTGTTCGTGCGTCTCAATCACATAGTCCTGCATCTTCCATGGGTTTCCCGTTGTCTTACTAATGCCGCCTCTTGCTTCAAGTACGGCAATGACTCTTCCTGCTAATTCCATACTCTGTTTATTAAATTGTGTGCGAAATTAGCATTTTATGTCAAACAAAACTAATTTTTCATCGATTTTTTCCTCAACTACGAAAAGTATTGCTATCTTTGTGGACTAATATGCATAATATGACCTACTGTATGTTGCAATGGGCAATCAACAGAGCTATTGGTAAGAATAAACTAAGCGAATAATCTAAAAAATAACGACAATATGAGATTCAACGTATCAAGCACCACTCTATGCAATCGTCTGCTCACTTTGCAGAAGATCATCAGCGGTAAGAACTCTATCGCCATACTCGATAGCATACTCTTCGAACTTAATGACGGCGTACTCAAGATGACTGCTTCAGACAGCGACGCCACGCTCATCACTACACTCGAAGTCAACGACTCTGACGGCAACGGGTGCTTTGCCATCAACGCTTCAAAAATAATCAACGGACTCAAGGAAATATCCGAACAGCCTATCAATATCCTTGTCGACGAAAGCAACTACAGCGTCGAGATCAACTACATGAACGGCAAGAGCAACTTCGTAGGACAAGACGGTGCTGAGTACCCATTGCCTAACGGCATCGGCGACAACACCAAGGCTATCACTATAGGTGCTGACGCTCTGTTAGGAGGTGTCTCTACTGCACTCTTCGCCACCGCAAACGATGAGCTCCGTCCTATGATGAACGGTATATATTTCGACATCAACCAGGAGTGCCTCACATTCGTAGCAAGCGACGGACACAAGCTCGTGCGCGACCGCAACTTCTCTGTCAACGGCAACGAGCCTGCAGCATTTATCCTGCCTAAGAAACCTGCCAACATCCTCAAGAGCATACTGCCAAAGGACAGCGGAGAGGCTGTCATCAGATTTGACGAGAGAAGTGCAGAGATACAGCTCGAGGCTTACACTCTCACTTGCCGACTCATCGAGGGACGCTACCCTAACTACAACTCTGTCATCCCTAATGACAATCCTTTCAGAGTCACTATCAACAGACTCGCCCTTATAGGTGCGCTCCGTCGTGTGCTCGTATTCGCAAGTACAAGTACCATGCTTGTAAAACTTCAGGTCAACAACAACTGCCTCAACATATCTGCACAAGACGTGGACTTCGCTACAGCGGCACAGGAAAGCATCATCTGTGACTATAACGGCAACAGCATGAGCATCGGATTTAAGGGACCTTTCCTCGTGGACATACTCAACACCATCACCAGTGAAGACGTGGTGCTCGAGCTTGCAGATCCAAGCAGAGCAGGCGTCATCGTACCTGCAGAGCAGGCTGAAGGAGAGGAAGTTCTCATGCTCCTCATGCCTATGATGCTTAATGACTAACATATATTCGTACAATGAAACTGAACTTAGAGAGACCTCTCGTATTCTTTGACTTAGAGACTACTGGACTTGACCCTGCCAACGACCACATCGTGGAGATGTGCTTCATCAAGGTATATCCTAACGGCAACTCTGACACCAAGACCATGCGCGTCAGACCTGTAGACCTGACGGGCAACACCATACACATACCAGAGGTCACCACTGCCGTACATGGCATATCGGACGAAGATGTCAAGGACTGCCCTACATTCAAGGAGGTGGCACCAGAGATACATGAGTTCGTCACAGGTTGCGACTTCGCAGGATTCAACTCCAACCGACTGGACGTGCCTATGCTCATAGAGGAGTTCTTGCGCGCAGGCATCAATATCGATCTCTCTAAGCATAAGTTCATTGACGTGCAAAACATATTTCACAAGATGGAGCGTCGTACCCTTATCGCAGCATACAAGTTCTACTGTGCCAAGGACCTTACGGCGGCTCATTCGGCGTGCGCCGACACGCAGGCGACACTGGAGGTATTAGAAGCACAGCTCGACAGGTATCCTGACGATCTCAAGAACGACGTCAGCTTCCTTGCGGACTTCTCACGTATGAATCGTAACGTAGACTTCGCAGGACGCATCATCTTGGACGACAAGGACAGAGAAGTGTTCAACTTTGGCAAGTACAAGGGGATGGCGGTCGTTGACGTGCTAAGAAAAGACCCTGGATACTACAGCTGGATAATGCAGGGCGACTTCTCACTCAATACCAAGCAGGTACTGACTCGTATCAGACTGACCAACAAGTAGCGGAATATCAACAGGATAACTGACAAGGAAACGATGCTAAAAGGAAAGAAAATAGTTTTAGGAATAACGGGAAGTATCGCAGCATACAAGTCATGCTTGATAATTCGCCAGCTCATCAAGAAGGGAGCAGAGGTACAGGTGGTCATCACGCCAGCAGGTAAAGAGTTTATCACACCTATCACACTGTCAGCACTTACCAGCAAACCAGTCGTGAGCGAGTTCTTCTCACAGCGTGACGGCACATGGCATAGCCACGTGTCGCTTGGCCTATGGGCTGACGCCATGCTCATAGCACCTGCTACTGCATCTACTATAGGCAAGATGGCCCACGGTATAGCAGACAACATGCTCATCACTACATACCTGTCCATGAAGGCGCCGGTATTCGTGGCTCCTGCCATGGATCTCGACATGTACGCACATCCTTCAACACAGGCCAACCTCAATACGCTACAGTCGTATGGCAATCATATCATCGAACCTGGCACGGGCTTTCTCGCCAGTCATCTTGAGGGTAAGGGCAGAATGGAAGAGCCTGAAGTCATCGTCGACAGACTGGACGCTTTCTTTGAAGAGATGGATGCAGCCAATGCGTCAAGCCTCAAGGGCAAGAAGATACTCATCACAGCAGGACCTACATACGAGAAGATAGACCCCGTAAGATTTATCGGCAACTATTCATCGGGCAAGATGGGACTCGCCATCGCCGAGGAGTGTGCCGCCAGAGGTGCCATCGTCGAACTGGTATGCGGTCCTATATCTACGGGCATGAAGACCGTCAGTCCTAATATACATCGTACTGACGTGGAGTCTGCAGGCGAGATGTATCAGGCTTGCATCGACCTCTACCCAGATATGGATGCAGGCATCCTCTCCGCTGCAGTCGCTGACTTTACACCGGAGGTTACAGCTGATCAGAAGATCAAGCGCAAAGGCGACGACATGGTCATCAGACTCAAGCCTACACACGACATTGCCGCCGCTTTAGGCAAGATGAAGACAGAGAAGCAGACACTCGTCGGTTTCGCACTCGAGACTAATGACGAGGAGAGCAATGCACAGGACAAACTACAGAGAAAAAACTTCGATTTCATCGTGCTCAATTC
>JAZLKQ010000424.1:0-3315 GCA_045597745.1 Bacteroidaceae bacterium
GAAAAACTGCCGGAAGGACACGTTTTGAAAACAGCGCTGCCTGGTCAGAATAAAAAACTGCAGATACCCGTATCTCAAATGATATGGATATCTGCATTATTTTCACATAAAAACATCTTGATATGAAAAATATCTTGTAATTTTGCATTCAAAATCAATTATTTGAGTTCCGCATCCTCACCGTCACCCTTTGTTGGTGGTGGCTAAACAGATAACATTATGATAAAGACAGGCAAAGATTTCATCATTACACTACTATTATTATTCACTGCCAACGTGTGGCAGGCAAAAGCAGTATGGTTTGACAATAAAGATCACTTCACTGCCTCACAGACAGCCGACGGCGTCGTACACTTCAAAATCCTCGGTGCGGGAAGAGACAAATCAGGAAACGGCTTCTCCAACACTGTATACCGTCTCGATGAAGCTACGATTTATTGTTATGTGGGCACAAGAAAATACAATGTAGCGTTTATTGGAAAACCTTATGATGGAGGCAAGCATTACAGGAGATGGTCTTTTTTGGCTTCTATTGACGCCGGAGGACATATACATGTATCCAACGGACAAGACGCCGTAGACGTAGTCGTAAACAGCTCTCTATTCAAGGACTATAATTTTGCACCTCAAGTGCATGCCTCTGGCGAAGCAACCTTTGTGGAGTTTGACTGGTATATACCTGAACAATTCCACAACAACACAAACATCACGTTTGGAATCAAGCTCGAAGAGTATAAATCGACCATAGATGACAATGGAAATAGAAAGTCAGATGAACACTGGAGTAGCAGAGACCACCCTATGCTATATGACAAACCTGCCCATGGTGCGGGATACACATTTACACAACCACAACTCATCAGCTCTTCTCTTGCACAAGATGACGGAAGCGGCTCATGCCAGCCTGGCGACATCAATATAATGTTTAGCAGTCAGGAAAATGTCCAGTCACGAAAAGCTGACGTCACTAATAATGGTCCATTCATAAAGTGTGAGGGATATTCTGGCTCATACTTCCTGCATAGTACGGATAAGCTACGCAAAGATTATTCTACTACCATGCGTGTAGACTACAACAAGGATCCACACGTATATCACGAGACACAGACAACAGCCATTGATATCCCTGCCTACCACAAGATATACGATTTCGGTGTCACACTGAACAAGGACGAACATGGGCAGTACGACGGCAACCGAATGCTGCAATGGAAGATAAAGTATCCAAAGGAGAAAGACCTCATTGAGAACGACTTCTTTGAAATACAACGAGCAACGAAACCTGACTTCTCTGATGCAGAGTCTCTACAACTCATCTCGCTGGATAGCGACCCTGACGACAAAGATATCGTTAATGACGAGATGACGTATACATACGTAGACGATACCGAACAGTCAAAGAAATGGATGAGCGGAGGTGCTGACCACAGACTATATTATAGGATAAGGCGTGCATCACTCGGTTCATGGGATTGGGGTAAATGTGGCGTTGGAACGTACAAAGAGGACGTCACAAGCGGACATGCAGCCATGATAGCAAGTTCTGATGCTGTCTATACAGCAGGTATTAATGTATCTGGTGACGAAAGCATTAAGCCTCGAGTCACCAAATACAAGGACTGGGAGAAATCACGCAAAGTACTGGTACAGGCGCAGATAGACAGCAAAAGCATATCTGGCAACACCTTTATATACAATCCTTTAGCACCTATAACTATCAAACGTACAATATCACAATCGCCTGAAGTAAAGTCGGAAGTAAGCATTGTGGTTCCTGCTGACAGCATTCGTCTGATTGATGGCAAATACTGCATTAAGTACACTGATGTCAATGACGTACCTTGTGTCAAGTATCAGTACAGCATCGAGATAGATACTGCAGGACTGTCCATGTCAGCTGTTAAAGACATACAGGATGCACCTGTATACAAGACTGCTCTTTACAGCACTGACGACATGATGTACACCAATGGCATACGATTGACTGAGGCAACTGCATCCATGGGCTATCACAATGACTTAATACTCGTGAGATGGACTACAGAGGGCGGTTCGTTTGAGGAGTATGAAGTACAGAGGCGACGTGCACGATCAAATGAGGAATGGAAAAGCCTCGCTCATACATACGACACTTATTATAATGACAAAGGTGCCATTGGAGGCCAGCTCTACGAATACCGTATCATCGGTACACTCGACTGTCATGATGTTCTGAAAGACGAGATTACAACTAACGGCTTCATGTCTCCATACGGAAGCATCAGCGGTAAGATTCATGCGGAAGATGGCATCGCTACTCCTGATGTGCTTGTAGAGGCAACTTTGCCAGAAGGCACAGAGATAGATGTACATCAGGGCTCATTGCGACTGACAGGTGATGCCGTAGCACAGACACTCACACCATTGCCTGAGCACGACAACTACTCCATAAGTGCCATGCTACGCATTCCTGACGGGGGATCGAGTGTAAATGAATACAAAATCATCAGACTTGGCAACACTGATATCAAGTGTAAGAAGGAATGGTTGAAGGAGGGAAAGTTCAACTCATTCACATTGACGTTTGATGGTGAAAAGACGATTTACTATATCGATGGTGAAAAGGTCGATTCTACGATACAAAACGGAATAAAGTATGATGCAGGACACCTGCAGATACTAAGCAGCGGATTGTACATCGACGAATTGCGACTATTCAGCTATACCCTCAACGAGGATGAGGTCAAGAAGAGCTACAACCGTCTGCTTTCAGGCACCGAACATGGACTTCTGGCATACTATAGATTTGACGAGACAGCAGAGATAGGAGGAGGATTCGTTTATGACAGCCGAATCCTGGCGAATGATGACGATGCCCTCAACCTGCAGATTATAAGTTCATCTTCTAATGTCAGCAGTATGTATAGCGATGTCGTTCCTACTAAAGAACAGCTGCAGCACAATGCATATACAGACGAGAGCGGTACATTCGTCATCAATGGTCTGCCATATCAGGCAGATGCCCTATATACCATCACGCCGACAAGTACTCTCGGCAAGTTCATGTACAATGATGATCCTACAAAGACATTTGCAACGGTTTCAATATCAGCTGAGAATGCATCTCAGACAGATGTCAACTTCATCAACACATCAACCGTAAGATTCAACGGCCGTGTATTGTACGAAGGTTCGACCATACCTGTATATCACGCCAACTTCATCGTCAACGGTAGACCTCTTTATGATGCTTCAGGCAAACTTGTCGAGACAGATGCTTCTGGTAATTTCGAGTTTAGAGTACCAAAGAGACAGACCATCGTACAGGTAGTGATG
>JAZLKQ010000425.1:0-2482 GCA_045597745.1 Bacteroidaceae bacterium
AAGGTTCCATATTTCATCAATTCATTATACGTCACTGTTCCTGAATACAATGACGTACGTGTAGCCTTTGATGGAGAAAGTGCACCTGACGTTGCAATGTACAGCAGCAAGTTCAACACAGTATACAAGCCTGAGACACAGATTACATCTGCCGCAGAAGCTAACATCAGCAACACAAGCGCCATCATAGCAGATGAAGAGATTGAAGGTCATCTCTCGGGAGATGTACATACTGTCAACCGCACAGGTATGCGTGGACAAGGAGCAGCCATGTTTATACATGGTCTAAACTCACTCAACATTAATGCACAGCCACTTATCGTCCTTGACGGTATGATCATCGACATGCAGCTTGACCGCACAAGCATTCACGATGGATTCTTCAACAATATCCTTGCCGGCATCGACCCAGAGGATATAGAGTCTATCGAGGTGTTGAAGAATGCGACTGCACTCTACGGAGCACGTGGTGGTAATGGTGTCATTGTCATCAATACTCGCCGCGGACACTCTATGGCAACCAAGATCAACGTTAGTATCAATGCTGGTTTTGAGACAACTCCAAACTACATGAACATGATGAATGCAAGTCAGTATCGCAATTATGCAAGTGACTTGATTGGTACTACAAAGTTTGGTAAGGAGAACAGCACTGCAGATGTGCCAATACCATTCCTCAACAGCAACAGCTCATACTACTGGTATCCTATGTACCACAACGATACAGACTGGTCTAATGGACTGTATCGCACAGCAGCTACTCAAAACTACAAGGTCAATGTACAAGGTGGTGATGACGTAGCGATGTATAGCCTTTCGCTCGGATATACCAACTCTGAGTCAACTGCTAAGGACAATGGATTCGACCGTCTTAACATACGATTCAATACAGACATCAAGCTTATCAAGGACGTGAGCACTCAGCTCGACCTTTCATACAGCAAGCTGTCATACAACCTTCGTGACAACGGTTGGGCACCTAGCTATGCAAGTAGCACAGTATCTTCGCCAAACGTTCTCGGACTGATACAGACACCATTCCTCTCCAAGTATGGATACTATACAGGTGAGGACGGACAGCTTCATCTCTCAAGTGTATACGCAGGTAAGTACTTGTCAGATGCTAACTATCCATTCGACTTTGCATCAAGTTACGGTACTAACGCAGCGCTTGCTAATCCTTATTGGATACTTGAGAACGGTGAAGGAACTAACAAGAACCGTCAGGAGGTTACACAGTTCAACCTCAATATCATGCCAAAGTGGGAGATTAACAAGCACCTCACACTCACTAACAGATTTGCTTATCAGCTCAATCGCTCTAACGAGAAGTACTTCCTTCCAGAAGCAGGTATTCCTGTGTACAACTTCGTTGGTTATGGTGACGTGACAAGTGTTGTAAAGACTCTGTTCTCAAAGGAAACAGCTATTTTTGAAGACCTCCGTCTCAACTGGAAAGGCACATACGGCATACATGATGTGTCTGCATTCGGTGGTGTACGATTCACTTCAAATACATTCTCTGACTCATACATGAGTGGTTATAAGGCTGGTAACGACAAGATGCCAGACTTCAAGAACTCACTCTTGTTCCGTAGCGTAGAAGGCAACCAGGATCAGTGGAAGAACCTTTCATACTATGTCAACGGACGTTGGAGCATCAAGAACACATATATCTTCGAAGGTACACTCTCTGCCGAGACAACATCACGATTCGGTAAGGAAGCAGAAGAAGGTATTAAGCTCTTCGGTGTAAAGTGGGGTATCTTCCCTTCACTCCAGGCTGGTTGGGTATTGACCAACGAGAAGTGGATGCAGAAGGCGAAAGGCATCAATTACCTCAAGCTCACCCTTGGATACGACGAGAGCGGTAATGACAACCTCGACTACTCTACTGCCCGTACATACTTCAAGTCATATACATTCTTGAAGACTGCCACTGCACTTCAGCTTACAAATATTGAGAATCCTGCTATACAGTGGGAAACAACTCGCAGATTCAATGCAGCGCTTACAGGTTCATTCCTCAACAATAGACTTCAGGCAGGCGTTGACTTCTACATCAACAACACTGACAACCTCGTAACATTCAAGACTGTCAACTACATGTCAGGACTTGACGGTTACTGGTGCAACGGCGGTTCACTTCGCAACATAGGTTCAGACATTCACGTCAATGCTATCCTTGTCAACAGCAAGAACTTCAAGTGGCAGTTGGGTACAACAATCGGTCATTACAAGAACAAGATTACTTCACTTCCACAGGGAGACTATACTCAGAAGATCTACGGAGCAGAGATTCTCACAAGTGTTGGCAATCCTGCAGGACTCTTCTACGGATATAGAACAAATGGAGTATTTGCTTCAGACGATGCAGCAAGCCATGCCACAACACTCACAAGCGACGGATACCTCAAGTACCCTACAGGCGTTACTAAGAATCCATACAAGAACTTCTCAGCAGGAGATGTACGCTTCGTCG
>JAZLKQ010000426.1:0-6606 GCA_045597745.1 Bacteroidaceae bacterium
GCCGCCTTGATTGGTATGCAGATGGCTATGGCTCAGACTGTAGAGGACAAACCTGCAGTCATATATGGCCAGAAGCGTACTCTGCCTATCGGTGGCATCAGCGTAGAGGGTGTGAAGAATTATGAGGATTATATACTTATAGGATTGTCTGGACTGTCGGTCGGCCAGGAGATTACCATACCTGGAGACGATATTACAGAGGCAGTCAAGCGCTATTGGAAGCATGGTCTCTTCTCTACCGTAAGGATAGAGGCAGAGAAGATACAGAACGACAGCGTATATCTTCGCATACTCCTCTCCCAGCGTCCACGTGTCTCTGAGATCAATGTCTTAGGCGTGAGAAAGTCCGAGAAAGACGACATCGAACAGAAGATCGGTATCATGAAGGGCAGCCAGATTACGCCTAACATGATAGACAAGGCTAAGATCATCATCAAGAATTACTTTGGAGACAAGGGATTCAAGAATGCAGAGGTTGACATACTTCAGCACGATGACATTGCAGCTCCCGACCAGATGATTGTTGATGTTGTTATCAACAAGAACGAGAAGGTTAAGGTCAACAACATCATCATTACAGGTAATGAGCATATCGCCACAAAGAAGTTTAATGGTGGTCTATTCTCTCCTGGTCTGCTCAAGAAGACTAACATGAAGAGCGGATTCAAGAATTTCTTCAAGCCAAAGAAATTCATCGCGGAAAAGTACGAAGAGGACAAGGAGCGTGTCATCGAGAAGTACAACGAGCTCGGCTACCGTGATGCTACAATCGTGGCTGACAGTGTGGTAGACTTGGGCAACAACCTCGTAGACGTGTATATCCATATTGATGAAGGTCAGCGATACTATGTGCGCAACATCTCATGGGTGGGCAATACCATATATGGTTCGGATGCTCTCAACGAGGTGCTCCGTATGCAACGAGGAGATGTTTACAACCAGAAGCACATCAACGACCGTCTGAAGGGTGACGAGGATGCTGTCGGTAATTACTACTACAACGGCGGTTATGTGTTCAATCAGGTCAACCCTGTCGAAGTAGAAGTGGACGGTGACTCTATCGACCTTGAGATACGTATCATTGAGGGAGTGCAGGCCAAGATCAATAAGGTTAAGATATTTGGTAACGACAAAGTGTACGAAGATGTTGTACGTCGTGAACTTAAGCTTAAGCCGGGCGATCTCTTCACTATGGATGCATTCAAGCAGACATATCAGGAGATAGCGCAGATGGGACATTTTGATCCTGAGGCACTCAACCCTAACGAATGGATCAAGCCTGATGGCGCAAACGGTACTGTAGACCTCAACATCGGCCTGACATCAAAGGCAAGCGACCAGGTCGAGTTCTCACTCGGTTGGGGACAGACAGGTATCATCGGTAAGATTGGTCTGAAGTTCACCAACTTCTCTATGCGCAACCTCTTTGGAAAGGGCAAGAACCGCCGAGGCATTCTTCCACAGGGAGATGCAGAGCAGTTTGATATCAGCTTCTCATCCAACGGACGTTACTACTACTCTGGTAGTGTATCATTCTTTGACCCATGGTTTGGTGGCAAGCGTCCAAACGCTCTCTCCGTATCAGCTACATTCTCACGAATGACCGATATCAGCAGCAGCTATTACAATACTGCAGCTTACAACAGCTATTATTCATCGCTTTACGGCTATGGCAATTACAATAGCAGTTACTACAACAACTATTCATCGTTCTATGACCCAGACAAGTACTTCGAGCTCTTTGGACTCTCACTCGGATGGGGTAAGCGACTCACATGGCCAGACAACAACTTCTCACTCTCGGCATCACTCGCATACTATCGTTATATGATGAAGGACTGGTCATACTTCCTCATCACAGATGGAGCATGCAATAATATCAACCTCACACTTGAGCTCAAGCGCACCTCTATCGACAATGGCGTATTCCCTCGTCGAGGTTCACAGATATCCTTGTCTGTAAGTGCGACACCACCTTATTCACTCTTTGACAATGTCGACTATGCCAACCTTGCCAAGAGCAATCAGGACGCTAACTATATGGACGACATGCAGAAGAAGCACAAGTGGATAGAGTATCACAAGTGGAAGTTCAACAGCCGTCTGTACACACCTCTGTCAAGTGCTCAGAAGTGCTTTGTGCTCATGACAAGATTTGATGCAGGTTTCCTTGGCTATTACAACAAGCACAAGAAGTCTCCATTCGAGACATTCTACATGGGTGGAGACGGTATGTCTGGATATACATACAACTATCAGACAGAGACCATCGGACTCCGTGGATATGACAACGGTGCCCTCACTCCATACGGATACGAAGGCTATGCATACACACGTATGGTCATGGAGCTCCGTTATCCTCTTATGCTCAACGGATCGACCAACATCTATGCTCTTGCCTTCCTCGAAGGTGGTAATGCATGGACAGACGTCAAGAAGTTCAACCCATTTGACATGAAGCGTTCTGCAGGTTTCGGTGTGCGTATCATGCTTCCAATGGTCGGACTCATGGGTATCGACTGGGCATACGGATTTGACAAAGTCTTCGGTTCTAAGACATATAGCGGAAGCCAGTTCCACTTCGTACTTGGCCAGGAGTTCTAAAGAGATATGATATAGGTTAGGTCATGCCTGCCTGTCGCGAATAACAACTAATTAATCTATTGCGTTATGAAGAAACTATTCATTACGATGCTGATAGCAATCGTGGCTACAGTATCAGCAAGTGCACAGAAGTTTGCCTTGGTAGATATGGAGTACATACTCAAGAATGTACCTGCATACGAACGTGCTAACGAACAGCTCAACCAGATGTCTAAGAAGTGGGAGGGCGAAGTAGATGCTTTGTTGAAAGATGTTGAGGCTCAGTATAAGAAGTATCAGTCAGAAGCAGTATTCCTCTCTGACGCTCAGAAGACAAAGACTGAGGAGGCTATCATGGCTAAGGAGAAGCAGGCAAGCGACCTCAAGAAGAAGTACTTCGGAAGTGAAGGCGAACTCTACAAGAAGCGCCAGAGCCTTATGGCACCTATACAGGACGAGATATACAACGCCGTCAAGGACATCTGCGACCAGAAAGGATACCAGCTCGTCCTCGACCGTGCAAGCGGAGGCAGCATCATCTTTGCATCGCCTAAGATCGACATAAGCGACGAGGTGCTTGCAAAGCTTGGCTATGCAAAATAATGTTGCAATATAGTTAACAAAGTACAATCATCAGCACCATCAGCATCTGATGGTTAAACCATAGTCGGGCGCACAAGTCTTTGGGACAGAAAGCCCGCCGTGGCAATCGTGAGATAACAAACAATAAATAATAACTACAACAATTAAAAGACAAGAAAATGAAGAAGATTATTTTAGCACTTCTCATTGCGCTCCCAATGAGCGTATTTGCACAGAAGTTCGCACACGTCAACTCTGCAGTTATCATTCAGGCAATGCCAGAATATACTAAGGCTCAGACAGAGCTCCAGACACTCGGCAAGCAGTACGAGGACGAGCTCAAGAAGATGCAGGACGAGCTTCAGACAAAGAGCGACGAATTTGACAAGAACCAGGCTACTATGCCAGATGCTGTCAAGCAGCGCCGTCAGCAGGAACTGCAGGAACTCTACCAGCGCCTTCAGGAGTACTATCAGACAAGCCAGCAGGATATAGCAAAGAAGCAGCAGGAAAAGATGAACGAGATCTCTGACAAGGTTGCAAAGGCTATTAAGGAAGTTGGTCAGGCAGGTGGCTACGTATACATCATGGACGTCACTTCTGGTATACCTTACATCAACGAGTCCATTAGTACAGACGTGACTAATCAGGTCAAGACTAAGCTCGGCATAAAGTAATAACTAATAAGGCATAATTAAAAAAGCCATATACATAGAGTAAAAAAGCGAAGACGACACTCCATCGTCTCCGCTTTTTTATTTATCTTTGCAAGCAAATATCAACCATATCATCATTATGAAGAAGCTCATACTATTGATAGCAGTCGTCATGACCACAGTATGCATGTCGGCTCAGAGCGAGGCTGAAGCACAGCCAGCTGCTACACTCAAGTTTGGCTATGTCAGCTATACAGAGGTACTCAAGGCTATGCCAGAGTATGCAGAGGCACAGCAGAGTCTTGCCGAACTGCGCGCTACATACGACAAGGAACTCAGCCGTAGCGAACAGGAGTTCTCACGTCAGTATTCTGAGTATATCGACGGTCAGAAGTCTTTCCCGGAGAATATCCTCCTCAAGCGACAGAAGGAACTACAGCAGCTCATGGAACAGAGCCTCAGCTTCAAGGCAGAGGCACAACAGATGCTTGCCAATGCAGAGAAAGAACTTATGACCCCAGTATATGATCGCCTCACTGAGCATATACATGCTGTAGGACTCGCTAAGGGCTACGCTTTCATTCTCAATACAGATGGTAACGCTTGTCCGTTTGTCAATCCTGCAATGGGCGAGAATGCCACTATCGCTATACTTGAGGAGATAAAGAAGTAACCCACACAACTCCCTAAAAAAAATATGCATTTTGCATTATGCATCATGCATTAACAATTATGTCAACAGCAGAGTTTCCTATACCCAATGCCAGTGGTCCAATTGGTGTCTTTGATTCAGGATATGGCGGATTGACCATACTCGACGGCATCAGGACCCTAATGCCACAGTACGATTATATATATCTTCGGGACAATGCACGTGCGCCATACGGCACACGCTCATTCGACGTGGTATATGAGTTTACCCTGCAGGCAGTCCGCAAACTCTTCTCGCTCGGATGTCCGCTCGTCATACTCGGTTGCAACACAGCATCAGCCAAGGCACTGCGTAGCATACAGCAGGAGTATCTGCCATACAACGCACCCGACCGCCGTGTGCTCGGAGTCATACGCCCTACAGCCGAGATTGTAGGTCAGCTCACTACCACCCATCATATAGGAGTGCTTGCCACATACGGCACCATCAAGTCTGACTCGTACAGACTGGAGATTAAGAAACTCTATCCTGAGTGTGAAGTTGTGGGCGAGGCATGTCCGATGTGGGTACCTCTCGTCGAGAATGGCGAGTACGACAAACCCGGTGCAGACTACTTCGTCAAGGACAGCATAGATAAGCTCCTAAACAAAGATCCTCTCGTCGACACCATCATACTCGGTTGCACACATTATCCGCTCCTTATAGACAAGATACGCCAGTACTGCCCTCCAGGTACCAACATCATACCTCAGGGCGAATATATAGCCAAGAGCCTCGACGACTACCTCATACGTCATCCCGAAATGGCCGACCGCATCACGCAGGGCGGCACATGCCAGTACTTCACGTCAGAGTCCGCTACACGATTCAGAGAGTGCGCCAGCATATTCCTCAAAGAAGAGGTCGTCGCCCATAGAATATCCCTACAATAAGGGTACACCTATACACGATAGTTATAAAAATCGGCGTATAGGTCAAATTGCAGGATAAGATTTCTCCGTTATCGCTTTGACGTACAAGTGCGAATGGTTATCTTGCATTGCAGTTTGAAGCGTACCTTCAATCTTGTTGTTGGTGTTGGGCATTCCCTCACACGCTGCCATCTGACAAGTGAATAGATACGGAAGGTGCATGATTGTTACTCTTCGTCTGTAAAATCATGTCATGTGTATGCAATATCACCACTTAGCTTGTCGCAAAATGGTACTTACGATAACAATTTGTAAGTATTTATAGCTTTTTACCCACATTTATTAGTATGATATGGAAAGTAATTTGTACTTTTGCTATCAAATTAATAACAAATGTATAACACGGAAGCAAAGTATGATGGAATGGTCAGCTTTGCATCCTATCGTAAAAGACAATGGAAAAGATAGACAAGCTTGACAAGCAGATTATGGAGATCATCTCTGGCAATGCCCGTATACCTTTCAAGGACGTGGCGGCTGAGTGTGGTGTGTCGCGCGCAGCTATTCACCAGAGAGTACAGCGACTGATAGACATGAACGTGATAGTGGGTTCGGGATATAATGTCAATCCTAAGAGCCTCGGGTACAACACTTGCACGTATGTGGGTATTAAGCTGGAAAAGGGCTCCATGTACAAGCGTGTGGTGAGCGAACTGCAGACTATACCTGAAATCGTAGAGTGCCACTACACTACCGGTCCATACACTATGCTTATCAAGCTGTACGCAAGAGATAACGAACAGCTGATGGACTTGCTCAACAACAAGATACAGAGCATACACGGCGTGGACTCTACCGAGACTCTCATCTCGCTCGACCAGAGCATCAAGAAGGAAGTGCCTATCAATATCATTGATGAATAATAGACAACTGATACGACAATGCACTGGGAAGGACTATTGATAGGTATATGCACGTTTCTCATCATAGGCATGTTTCACCCGCTGGTCATCAAGGCTGAGTACTATACCGGCACAAAGCTGTGGTGGGTGTTTCTGCTGGCTGGACTCGGTGGCATAGGAGGGGCACTGTTTGTGGAAGATACGTTCTGGGCATCGCTGCTCGGCGTATTCGCTTTCTCATGCCTATGGTCTATACTTGAACTGTTTGAGCAGGAGAAGAGAGTAAAGAAGGGATGGTTCCCGAAGAATCCAAAGAGAAA
>JAZLKQ010000427.1:0-3042 GCA_045597745.1 Bacteroidaceae bacterium
CTTCAATCCCATGCTCATCTCTACAGCAGAGGAGAAAGAGGCGTTGCTGCGTCATACAGATGTGGACGACGTGGCTATGCTCACCTTTACTCACGACATGCAGATGATGACTGCAAAGGACTTTATGCAGCAGATATTGCGTGACAAACTTGGCGTTCAAGTGCTTGTCATTGGCTATGACCACAGATTCGGGCACAACCGAAATGAGGGGTTTGACGATTATGTAAGCTATGGCAAACAACTGGGCATTGAGGTCATACAGAGCAAGGAATACACTGCGGACAGCATAGTGTACAAATACTCGTCATCCAATGTGCGCAAGGCTCTATGTACTGGCGACATCGCTACTGCCAACCATATACTTGGCAGGGCATATTCGCTCTCAGGCTATGTTGTAAGCGGTTATCAGGTGGGCAGAAAAATAGGTTTTCCTACAGCCAACATACAGCCGACATCAACCTACAAGATAGTACCTCCCGACGGTGTATATGCTGTCAAGATAGAGAGAATGAATGATGGCACCATATACTCAGGCATGATGAATATTGGTCTTCGTCCTACCTTGGACAATGGCGACAACCGCTCTATAGAGGTGCACATATTTGACTTTCACGGCGACATATACAACGAGTATGTACGCATCCACTTTATAGCGCACATCAGAGCAGAGAGAAAGTTTGACACTATCGAGAGTCTGCAACATCAGTTGTCAGAGGACGAAAAGGTCTGCAGGTCATACGAAGCTGACACCACACGCATAGACCTGTCTATATGATACAGGCGTGGCACTGAAGGCAGATGATACTTGCCTCCCACAGTCACCTCATGCCTTTTGTCAGAGGCATATACCCATGTAGACGGTACATCTATCTTCGCTCTACGTCTCGCCTCAACGTCTATGAGTATCACCTTGCCACGCCCATCACGACACATACGACTTAACGACTGGTCTGCACGCAACCTGTCTATCATATCCCTACAAGACTCACATTCCGGGTCAAAAAACAGTACAAACACCGTGTCGGCATCTGCCAGCTGACTAAGCGTCTTCCACTCCTTACCCACCCTAAGGGTAAGGTCGGCAGCGGTATGCCCTACCCTGTTCTTACACAGCATCTCCAGTCTATAGCCCAATCTCACACTATCGCTCTCATCCACCCAACGGCTCTGCATCATCTTGCGCACGATAGGTATATACACCTCATCATCCCTCAGCAAGGCGTTGCCATTGTAGAAATACTCGTCAGCAAGCTCACGTAGACAGTACCACCTACGCTCGTCAGCCTCCGCATCGTCCAGCAGTCTGCAGTATGCCTTAGGCACTTCATGCAGTGCATCACGCTCCATTGCCATAAGTACGAAGTCGCACATACGGTCGGTCATGTCGTCGTACTCCCACTGCACGCTATCCCAATAGTGTACCACGGTGCTATCCTCCACCTGCGACATTGCGGGCATGGACAGCATAACGAACAAAGATATATAAATAATGTATTGCCAGTACTTCATAACTACTTGCTTAAAACGGGGTATCTAAGGGTATGGACATAAAAAAAGGGTAACCGCCGTTACCCAACCTTTGTTAACCTTAAATCTAATACTATGAAAAACACGATGCAAAGGTAAGCATTTATGGATAGTCTGCAAACATTTGACAAACAAATCAACACGTTTATAGTGTTTTATTGACAATTATCAAAGCTTGCGGCGTTGTTTGCCTTTCTGTACATGACAATCAGTCTGTATGTCGTGTATCATAATCTGCGGCGTCAAGCGTCATCCGTATATCTGTTGATGCTCATTAGAATATAACATCACAATACACGCTTCAGCACAACGAAAATGCATCATACGTATGTCGAAGCGTCATCATACGTTCGACAAAGCTTCATCATACGTATGTCGAAGCCGCATCAACCGTATGTTGCAAATGACATGTCCGGACAAATAACAAAACACGTGCAGACGTATAACAAAACACGTCCGGATGTTTGTGGAAAAACATCCGGACGTGTCGTATGCAATATAGTGTGAGCTATAGGACTAACCTACGTACGTCACAACCTTACTTTACTATGATGAGGTAGTACTTCTTCTTGCCCTGCTGAGCGAGGAGATACTTGCCGTCAAGGAGATCTGACTCCTCGATGACGTAGTTAGGATCAGCAAGCTTCTCCTTGTTGACGCTAACGCCACCGCCCTGAGTGAGCTTACGCATCTCTCCCTTGCTTGGGAAGACTGGAGCTGCAGCAGTAAGTACCTCGATAGCAGGCTGACCTACGATAGCGTCTTTTGCAATCTCGAAGTGTGGCACTCCTGCAAATACATCGAGCAATGTCTGCTCGTCGAGACGGAGAAGGCTCTCCTTAGTTGACTTGCCGAAGAGGATATTGCTTGCCTCTACTGCCATGTCGTAGTCCTCCTGTGAGTGTACCATGATAGTCACTTCCTGAGCAAGTCGCTTCTGCAATGTACGGCGACCTGGGTCTGCATCCTGTTCTGCTATGATGGCGTCAATCTCTTCCTTCTCAAGTGATGTGAATATCTTGATATACTTCTTTGCGTCCTCATCTGGTACATTGAGCCAGAACTGATAGAACTGGTATGGTGATGTACGCTGGCGATCGAGCCATACATTGCCGCTCTCAGTCTTGCCGAACTTGCGTCCGTCGCTCTTTGTTACAAGTGGACATGTGAGGGCGAAGCACTCGTTGCCATTTGTACGGCGGATAAGTTCTGAACCTGTAGTGATATTGCCCCACTGGTCTGCTCCACCGAGCTGAAGCTTACAGTTCTTGTGCTCGTTGAGGTAGAGGAAGTCGTATCCCTGCAGGAGCTGATAGGTAAACTCAGTGAATGACAATCCGTCACGAGCCTCACCATTGAGACGCTTCTGTACAGACTCCTTTGCCATCATATAGTTGACTGTGATGTGCTTACCTACGTCGCGTGCAAAGTCGAGGAAGGTAAAGTCCTTCATCCAGTCATAGTTGTTGACAAGCTCGGCCTTATTGCTTGCGTCGCTGTCGAAGTCGAGAAATC
>JAZLKQ010000428.1:0-11398 GCA_045597745.1 Bacteroidaceae bacterium
GATATACATCCGAAATGGCAGAAAAAGAACCATGGGATGGTGCTTGGGATGACGAGAAGCCATCCCATCAGATAACCCTCAGAAGCTACAGTATAGGTCAGACAGAGGTGACTCAGGCACTTTGGCAGGCTGTGATGGGAAGCAATCCATCATACTTCAATGGCAATAACAAGCCTGTAGAAAATGTAAGCTGGAATGACTGCCAGACATTCATTGAGAAGCTCAATACTCTTACAGGTGCACAGTTCCGTCTTCCTACAGAGGCAGAATGGGAATACGCTGCAAGAGGTGGGAAAAAGAGCAAGAGCTGCAAGTATAGTGGAAGCAACAATATAGACGATGTGGCGTGGTATAGAGTCAATAGCTACGATAAAGAAAGTCCAGACTATGGTACTCACGATGTAGCAACCAAGCAGCCAAACGAGCTCGGCATCTATGACATGAGTGGCAACGTATATGAGTGGTGTCAGGACTGGTACAACTTCGGTTACAACAGTAGTTCTCAGACAGACCCTACTGGACCTACAAGCGGCTCTTATCGTGTGCTTCGTGGTGGCAGTTGGTTCAGCAATGCGGAGAACTGTCGCTCGTCGCTTCGTAACGGCAACTTTCCCGACTTCAGCGGCAATTATGATGGGGTGCGCCTTGCCCTTCCTGTTTACTAATATCCAAAGCTACCCATGACCTGCATATAAGTGTCAACTAATATAAGAGCCGCATAGATAATGACAGTCTATGCGGCTCTATTTATGTATATTATTGTATATATAGGTGAACTATGTTTTAGCATTAACACACAATGAACACAATATCCATGTACAATGATAGACAGAGACTAGTCTAACCGCCATGTACCAATACGTAAATCACATGTCAATACCGCACAAATCATAAGAATGAGACCATATTGCTTGCCGTATTCAGCATTTATCATTAATTTTGCCTTGCTATTAACTATTTACAACTAAAACTATCATGGTCAAAAGACGATTTATCATCGGTGCGATTATATCATTTCAATTGATATTCGCTCTTCATACCACAGCTCAGACTGGTACAGCACATCCTCCTACTGACGGCAAGGAAATATACATCCCTAAAGACTTGAGGCAAAATGACTTTACAGATCCTCAATCTAAGTGGAGCTATGCACGTATGGCATGTACAGATGATGTGGTGATATTCTGGGAAAAGCCATTTGGTGACGATCCTGCAAAGGCTCCTGATCTGGAAGGTCACAACATGAAGGTGGATATTCCCAACCTTCTACGTCGTATAGGTACATTCTACAATTACTTCAAAGACGAGCTGAAGTTTGTATTGCCTGGCTCAAAGTCAGAGAAATACCGCATGATGGTCATGCTCAACTATTCGCTCGAAGGTACAGCCTACGGTGGAGACTACGACGAAACTATTGGTGCTCTGTGGATTGCACCAAACAGAGTACAGGACGAGAAACTCAACTGTATAGCACACGAATTAGGACATTCATTTCAGAGTCAAATCGGTAGTGATGGTACAGGTGAGTCTTGGGGAGGCGGAGGTATCTTTGAGATGACTTCACAATGGATGCTGTGGCAAGTCAATCCAGAATGGACTACAGACGAGAACTTCCACTGGAAAGGTTTTATAGACGGACAGCACAAACGCCTCTTCGACATTAGCAACATCTACCACTCGCCATACGTACTCGAATACTGGGCTATGAAGCATGGCAAGACTGCCATTGCAGACCTCTTCAGAGCAGGCAAACGTGGAGAAGACCCTGCATCGACTTACATGCGAATCTATGGTCTAAACGTAGAACAGATGAACTATGAACTTACGGACTGTTACAGCAGACTCATAGCGTTTGATTATCCAAGAGTAAAGGAGAGTCACAAGAAGTTTGTCGGTGAGATAGCTTCCCAGACAATAACACTTAATAGTAATAAGACTGTGACATACTCCCCTACAGAGAAGAATATACCTGAGACTTGGGGATTCAACACATACAAGATTGTCTCTCCTAAAGACACTAAAACACTTACAATCAAAATCGATGGCAATGACAGCCCAAATGCAACTTATGCCACTCGTCTTGTACAAATAGACAAGAACGGCAATATCTTGTACAGTAAAATATTGTCAGGCACTAATACCAAGCATAAGGTTAAAGTACAAGAAGGTACTGACATATACATCGTCGTCGTAGGTTGCCCTAAGGACGAATACAAGCCTTACACATTCAATCCTTACGAACGTGACAGCAAGGAGAACAAAGAACAGACATACCCTTATACAATCACAATCAACAAGTAAAATATCAGATATGCGACACACATTACTAACAATTACACTTGTCTCACTGACAAGCATGGCAAATGCAGAAGTCAGCACTACCCTCACCTCACCTGACGGAAAACTAAAGGTAGAGATAAATGCAGACAAAGTACTTGAATACAGTATTATAGACAATGGCAAGATATTAATGAAAGATAATATTGCCGACATCTCATTCGTTGGTAAGAGCATTACATTTACATCTGCCACAAGCCAATCATCAGTCAAGGAAGACATCACAGCTCCATTCTATAAGCAGGCTTCATACAAGGATGAATACAATACGCTCACTATCAAGAGCAAACAGGGCGTAAATGTGGAGTGGAGAGCATACAATAGCGGTATTGCTTACAGATGGGTAAATGCAGGTATCAAGTCCACATGGACTATAGACAAGGAAGTTGCCGACTTCAACTTTACATCAGACTATAAGGCGTATCTGCCCTACTCTACAAATGAGAAGAAACCAGAGGCGATGGCATTTCAAGCTACATACGGTGTCGCACCATTGTCACAGAGCAAGAACCTCGAAGCTTTTCTCCCAGCTACCATAGACTGTGAATCAGCCAAGGTCACTCTGCTTGAAAGTGATGTGGAGGCTTATCCTGGTATATTTGTCAAAGGAGGCAGATTTGGCAATAGTTGTGGACTACGCTCTACTTTTGCAAAATATCCTAAGACATTTGACCACTATGCATGGAGACAGCAAAAGTACGTCACCTCAACAGAATCATTTATTGCAAAGGGCAAAGGCGCAAAGACATTCCCTTGGAGAATAATGGTCATCACTCACGATGATACAGAGATGCCAACCAATACACTCGTATATTCACTTGCGTCACCATGCAGGATTAAGGGTGATACAAGCTGGATAAGACCTGGTAAGGTAGCATGGGACTGGTGGAATGACTGGGGAGTAAGTGGTGTTGACTTTAAGGCAGGCATCAATCAACAGACTTATAAGTACTATATAGACTTTGCAGCTGCCAATGGTCTTGAATACATCATCCTCGACGAAGGATGGTACGATCCAAAGAGTGGCGACATGCTTACGGTCATACCAGACATCAACCTGCAGGAGCTTGTAGATTATGGCAAGAGCAAGAATGTCGGAGTGATACTGTGGACGGTATTCAATGTTCTTGACAATCAACTCGAAGAAGCGTGCAACAGATATTCTGCTATGGGTATCAAGGGATTTAAGGTCGACTTTCTTGACCGCAACGACCAAGAGGGTGTCGAGATGATATACCGTATAGCAGAGCGATGCGCCAAGAGCCATCTCATGCTTGACTACCACGGGATATATGCACCTTCTGGTATCAACCGCACATATCCTAATGTCATCAACTTTGAGAGTGTCTTTGGTATGGAAGAAGTCAAATGGACAAACAGATTCAAAGGTACAAGAGAAGGCAAGCAGGTTGATGAACCAGAACAGGACATGCCTCTTTACGATGTTACGTTCCCATACATCAGAATGATGGCAGGATATGTGGACTTCACACCAGGTGGAATGCGCAATGCGACCAAATCTGACTTCCAGCCTGTATACAACAACCCTATGACTATGGGTACACGATGCCATCAGCTTGCACATTATATCGTGCACGATTCGCCTCTCACCATGCTCGCGGACAATCCTTCTATTTATATGAAAGAAAAAGAATGTACGGACTTCATCTGTTCGTTGCCAACTGTATATGACGAGATGAAGGTAATCAAGGGCAAGCTCGGCGAATACATCGTGACAGCACGTCGTAAGGGGAATGACTGGTATATAGCAGGCGAGACCAACTGGGATGCAAGAGACATCACCATCGACAGCGGTTTTCTGCCTGTTGGCACATATCAGCTGACCGGATTTGTCGATGGCGTCAACGCAGTCAAAGACGCATCTGACTATAAGACTATCAATATGACAGTCAATATCTCCCACTCAGCTCAAGAGTCTATTACTATACACTTGGCAAGCGGTGGCGGATTTGCCGCCAAACTAATCAAATAGATTTGTACCCGACACTTTTATCAAAACTAATATCGTCGCAAAGAAATATAATTATTATCTTTGCGACGTCTTTTTATATAAATGCAAACTCTATGAGACACTACTATTTCTTATTATTAATAAGTATAACCACAATCATATACTCATGTAAGGGAGGAGTCAATGATGCATCATCCGCCGATGGCGACACCATACCTTTCAAGTACGCACGCAACCTTACGATGGTAGACCATACAGACTATACGGAGGCCATCATTCGCAATCCGTGGGATTCAACCAAGACACTACATACATATATACTTGTCAAAGAGGGACATGAAGCACCAGCTGATTCCCCAGAAGGCACTAAGATACAGTTGCCTCTACGCAATGCCCTCGTATATTCATCAGTACATTGTAGCCTCATACAGCGACTTGGAGCCATCGGGCAAATAGGTGGAGTATGCGATGCACAATACATTATGATAGATGATATAAAGAAAGCCTTGTCCGATGGCAAGATGACAGACGCAGGCAGCAGCCTTGATCCTGATATAGAGAAGGTCATAGACATGTCTCCTGATGCTATCTTGCTCTCTCCATTCGAGAACAGCAACGGATATGGAGCCATCGAGAAGATTGGCACGCCCATCGTAGAGTGTGCCGACTATATGGAGGTGTCAGCACTTGCACGTGCGGAGTGGATGATACTCTATGGTACGCTATTCGGACAGAGAGACAAGGCACAAGAGATGTTTGCCGACATCGAGAAGCAGTACAATGAGTTGATACAACCTATCGACGAGTCTTCTCCTACTGTAGTAGTAGACCTCAAGACAGGTGGCACATGGTACGCACCGGGAGGTAACTCTACCATAGGTAGGTTGATACATGATGCGGGAGCACGATATATCTTTGCCGACAGGGAAGAGAGTGGATCATTGCAGCTCGCTCCTGAATACGTATTCGACAAGGGACAAGATTGTGACTTCTGGCTCATCAAGTACAGTCAGGACACAGACAAGACATACGACGAGCTGTCTACCGAGTATGCACCATACTCAAGGATGAAGGCATTTCGTCAGCACAATATATATGGATGCAATACCAGTCATACTCTCTTCTATGAGGAGTCTCCATTCCAGCCACATCTATTGTTGAAAGACCTTGTCAAGGTATTCCATCCAGAAGTGTTGCCAGACTATAAGCCAAGATACTACAACAGACTGTAGCCTACGTTCTGCCCCCTCAGCCCTCACATAGACTTTATATACCGCATATCATGAGAAATAACATATTCAAGTGGACTGTCATCATAGTGTCAGTCGTCATACTATTTGTTGCCAACCTCTTCTTCGGGTCGGGTGATATACCAGCAGCCGATGTGATAGACATACTCATGGGTAGTCCCGCCACGAAGGAAAGCTGGAGATACATAGTCATGGAGTCGCGTCTGCCAGCAGCCGTTACAGCAACACTATGTGGAGCATCGCTCGCTTCGTGTGGACTGATGTTGCAGACAGCATTTTCCAATCCTCTGGCAGGACCATCCATACTTGGCATCAACTCAGGAGCAAGCCTCGGAGTGGCTATTGTCAGGCTTGCTGGCGGTGGCACGATAACGGCAGGAAGCATCTCGATGGGTAGTTTTCTGTCTGTCATAGCAGGCGCATTTGTCGGAGCCATGATAGTCATGATACTCATATTGTCACTCTCTGCTGTCATCAAGTCCAATCTCATGTTGCTCATCACCGGCATCATGATAGGATATGTAGCAACGTCAGCCATATCATTGCTCAACTTCTTTGCGACAGCTGAGGGAGTACATAGTTATGTGATATGGGGCATGGGCAACTTCAACGGAGTCTCCTCTCAGCAACTGCCATACTTCTCTGCCGTATGTATACTTGGTCTGGCAATATCTGTATTGCTAATAAAGCCTCTCAACGCCTTACTGCTCGGCAATCAGTATGCAGAAAACCTTGGCATCAATATCACACGTACACGTCATCTGCTACTGATATCCACAGGTCTGCTCACAGCTATCACCACTGCATTTTGTGGGCCTATAGCGTTCATAGGACTTGCCGTGCCACACGTGTCGCGCATGATACTTGATACCAACAACCACAAGATGCTCCTCCCCTACACCATCGTTACGGGTGCCGCCACGGCTCTGCTGTGTTCGTTGCTATGCCTCCTGCCGGGTGACAAGGGCATCATACCTCTCAATGCTGTAACTCCTATGCTTGGTGCGCCAGTCATCATATATGTCATCGTCACCCAGCGACGTCATATAGGTTAGAAAGCAATCTAAATACTTACGGAGGTATATTATCATTCAAGTCAAGGTTGTATTGTGTACTTGACACATTAATTATAACATACGGACGTGTGAGCTTGAAGATACGTATGATTAGGCTTGAAGATACGTATGATTAAGCCTAAAGATACGTATGATTAAGCTAAATCATACGGTACTATTTCGATGTGAGTATAAGTTGGTCAACAGAATAGTACCGTATGTATTTCTCTACAAGAATTGTACAAGTGTTAGTAACGATTCCATTTGTCTAATACTTAGACAGATAGTATGGTGATAAATAAAGGTAATGATATACAATTAGGCACACCTCATAATCCAAGCGTCCGGATGGCACTACATTCGGAAACAAGTCCGAAGTCCCCCTAAAGTAGGGGGAGTACCCGCAGGGGGAGGGGGTATTACATACTTTGTGTGCATATAGCTAAGTTGTCTTTTAAGTCACTAATACCCCTCCGGCTTTCAGCCACCTCCCCTACTTTAGGGGAGGAGTATGCTGATGGCACAGCCAATGGATTATGTGCCTAATTGTATATCATTACCTAAATAAATGTCGTCCAACTCCTATTGATACAAGGTGTTGGACGACAAATGTATGTTGCTATGTATACTTGCTTACATGAGCGTGAGTGTCACGATAGAGCCCTTTGGCAACTTGACTTTCATCTCGCCACCCTGTATCTTGACATCCTTGAAAGGAGCTTCCTTGACCTTGTCTGGATTATCAAACGTATTGAGGTCGTCTATCTTAGGAGATGTGAGTATCACTCCAGTAGCCTTTGTTGCCTTGATACCCTTGAGAGATACTGTGACAGTCTGCTCCTTGTCAACTGATACGTTGGTGAGAGATACATGTACTGTACCCTTCTTGTCCTTGGATGCTGTAGCTGATACGAGTGGGAGCTTTGCCTCAAAGTGACGGTTTTGTCCGCCTACCTCCATCTCGTCACACTCTATGTCAACTGGCAGATATGTAGCGTCCTGATGTACTGTATACTGCTTAAATACATAGTATGTTGGTGTGAGTACCATCTTGTCTTCCTTAGTAAGTATCATAGACTGAAGGACATTGACTATCTGAGCTATATTTGCCATCTTGAGTCGACGTGTGTACTTATGGAAGATGTCGAGTGATGTACTTGCTACGATGGCATCGCGCATAGTGTTTTGCTGGAAGAGGTGTCCCTTGATAGTGCCAGGTTCTTCATCCCACCATGTACCCCACTCGTCGAGCAGAAGCGCAACACGATTCTTAGGATCCTTCTTGTCCATGATGTCAATATGCTTCTTGAGGATATCTTCTATCTCGCGACACTTGCCGATGGTCCAGTAGTATTTGTCCTTGTCAAATGTTGTGGCTGCCCCTTTGCTGCCATCCCATCCCCATACGGTATAGTAGTGGAGCGAAAGACCTGCCATATCACCGCTTCTACGATCCATGAGTACCTCAGTCCAGTTGTAGTCATAGTCGGATGCTCCTGATGCAATCTTGAAGAGACGATGTCCGTCGTAGTTGCGACAATATGTGCTATAGCGACGGAAGAGGTCTGCATAATACTCAGGGCGCATATTGCCACCACAGCCCCATGACTCGTTGCATACACCAAGATACTTCAGGTTCCATGACTTGTCACGGCCATTCTTTCGGCGAAGGTTTGCCATTGGCGAATCACCATCTGATGTGATGTACTCTATCCACTTGGCAAGTTCCTCTACGCTTCCGCTACCAACATTTCCGCTAAGATATGGCTCGGCGCCGATAAGTTCGCAGAGATTGAAGAACTCATGTGTACCAAACGAATTGTCCTCGACTGTACCGCCCCAGTTGTTATTAACCATCTTAGGACGATTCTCCTTTGGGCCGATACCGTCCATCCAATGATATTCGTCAGCAAAGCAACCGCCAGGCCAACGCAATACAGGTACATGTAGTTCCTTGAGTGCATTGAGTACATCTGTACGGTAACCGTCCTGATTAGGAATCTTTGACTCAGGACCTACCCAGAGTCCACCATAGATACATGTGCCGAGGTGTTCGGCAAACTGTCCATAGATCTCTTTTGGAATGACATCTCCTGGTTTGTCTGCATGGAGTGTGACTGTCTGAGCATTGCTTGTAAGACCTGCTGATACAAGAGCTACAGATAATAATGCTTTTACGTTCATGTGAGATTAGTTTTTGATAAGTTATACAAGTTAGTTGATTAGTTATGAATTTGTTTGATTGTTAATCGCAAGATGAATGTTTGTTTATAATGTTGATACACAATATCCAAATGCTTTGAGTTCTTCGTATAGACGCTGGACTGGAAGTCCCATCACATTGAAGTAGCTACCTTCGAGCCTTGTGACGCCAACATACCCTATCCATTCCTGAATGCCGTATGCTCCAGCCTTGTCAAATGGCTTGTAGTGCTCTATATAGTAGTCAATCTCTTCGTCTGTAAGGTCGGCAAAGGTTACTCTACTTGTAGTAGCGAAGACTCTTTGCTTGTCCTTTGTACTAATGCTCACTCCTGTTATTACCTCATGAGTCTGACCAGCGAGCAGTCGTAGCATACGATGAGCATCTTCTGCGTCGACCGGTTTGCCAAGCACCTGAGAAGAAGCATACACTATGGTATCTGCTGTAATGAGAAGTTCGTCGTCTGCAAGAGTCGGCAGATAAGCATTTGCTTTCTTGAGTGCTATATGCTTTGGTATATCCTCGCCAATGAGATTGGCAGGATATGACTCGTCGATATCTTGCATGGTACGTACCTCAAAGCTAAGTCCAAGTCCCGAGAGCAATTCTTTACGACGTGGCGAATTGCTTGCGAGTATTATTGTCTTGTTCATTATCTTATAATTGATATTGGGTAAATAAAAATTACCAGCCAAAGGCTTTTGCATCATTCATCCACAGCCCCTGCGCCTTAAGCACCTGCTCTACCACATCGCGTACACAACCATAACCGCCATTCTTGTGGGAGATGTACAGTGCCTTGTCCTTAATCTCTGGAGCGGCATCTGCAGGACAGCATGGCAGTCCACACTTGCTCATCACTTCATAGTCTGGTATATCATCGCCCATGTAGAGTATCTCTTCATCAGCAAGTCCGTACTTCTGCTTAAGCTCCTCGTATGTCTTGATCTTGACAGATGCACCAAGTATGACGTCTTTTAGCCCAAGTCCCTCATACCTGAGTCGTACAGACTCTGTGCGTCCACCTGTGATGATGGCAAGTATAAGTCCGCACTTGACAGCAAATTGCATAGCATATCCGTCCTTAATATTTACGCTACGCATTGGCTCACCGTTAGGATGCATCGTGATGGTCTCTGTACTAAGCACTCCGTCTACATCGAAGCACCGCGCCCTTATCTTAGTCAGGTCATAGTTTATCATATATTGTTGTTGTTGAGTTTGTTAATCAATTATGAATTATGCATTTTTCTAATGCTCTCAGACATCAGCCTATATATATCCTGCTTGTTAGCATCATCACTAAGTATGTCAAGATGCCTGTTGATAACATTTTCGTCCCATCGTACAGCAGGACCTGTCTGAGCATCAGCAGGTGGTATGGAGTGTAACTTGCGCGTAGTCTCGTCTATCAATGGCAACATGACTGCGAATGGTATGTTGTGCGATTCGAGTACATCTGCCGCTAATGTAGAGCAATGATTGGCAAAGTTGCAACAGAATACGGCTGCTATATGCAACCATTTACGCTCTTCGGACGAAAGCCTTATGACGTTGTTGGACATAGACTTGGCAAGTGATTCGACCAACTCGAGGTCGTCTGCACTTGATGCTTCTACAAAACAAGGTATATCTGCAAAATCTACGACTCTTGACTTGGAGAATGTCTGCATAGGATATAATACTGCTCTACGCCTTGACTCCAACGTGTCAATATGCATACTGCCAGCGGTATGGATAAAGAGTGCGTCTCTCCTGCCATCGTTCAACTGCAAAGCCACGTCATGCAATGCCGAATCCTTGATGGATATGATATATACGTCGGCATCAGTCACTACCGACGCAATATCAGCTGTTGTACTAATATTGCCTCCATACTTGTCTACAAGTTTTGTCGCCAAAGTGTCAGCAGACTCTATGGTACGACTATATATCTGCAGTATCTCATGATGTGAGCGGATGAGTGCAAAAGATAGACTGGTGGCAAGATTGCCTGCACCTATTAATACGATTCGCATGTACGTTGCTTTATATATAATAAGGTATTGTTAAGAAACAGAAAAGCTGATTACATGATTGACTGACTATACAAGCAGAAAATCACATAATCAGCTGATTATTCCTAAATATGAATTGCAGACAGCGATAGCTCTATGAGCAAGGTATGGATATGCAGACTGCAGAGTATTCTCAATCAGTATTTGTTGACATGGACATTCTCCCACTTCAACTTATCTTCATCTTGTGGCTTACGGTCCATGGCAGGATGACCAAATGCTATGATTGCCTCTGCCACCATGTAATCAGGATAACCTAACATATATCTAAGCACTTCGTCAGATGGAGTGCCGTCTTCCATGCCACGATTGCGTATCTGTGACCAACAGCTTCCAAGACCAAGATCTGCAGCTTGATACTGCATGGTAACGGCAGCAATGGATGCGTCCTCTACCCATACGTCTGTTGCTGTAGTATCCATAAGCACAACAATAGCAAGGGGGGCACTCTTGATAAACTCGGCTCCCATAGACTTGCATTGAGATAGTTTTTCGATCAGCTCCTTGTCATCTACGACGACAAA
>JAZLKQ010000429.1:0-3362 GCA_045597745.1 Bacteroidaceae bacterium
TCAGAGCCAATGCAGATTCGATAAGTTTCATTTGTCTGTTGGTTATTTTGAAAAGAAATATAACACACACCTACACCTATGTGTCCATGTTTATAGACACATAGGTGTAAACAGTGTTATCCTTATATAAATAAATGTGTGATTTCTAATAAGCCTTAAGTGCTTTGAGCAAAGCCCAGCCTCCAAAAGCCTGTAGCATCAGGCCTGGCCAACCTGTACGGAAGTCCTGGAATGCCGTAGCGGCGCCGATGAATGGAGTCTCTGCTGACGCCACGATGACCTGAGCCAATACCACAGCCCCTATGATGCCCATGAGTGCAACCCACTGACCTTTGCCCGCAAGCTTCTGCGAAGCTACACCTGCAAGTACCGCAAGCGCACCGCCCTTAAGTATCATGTCTATAAGCATGTGAGCTGCAGGCGCGCCAAATATGAGGTAACCACTGAGTGGTGTCAATACTGCAGTCATCAGTCCAAGCTTCCATCCATACTTGTATGCTCCAATGAGCGTGAAGAAGTATATAGGCAGAAACATGATGCCTCCTCCAGGTATGAGATGAAAGAGATGAGGGAATGCGAGGTTCGCAACGATAAAGAGAAGAGACTTCAAGTACGTCTCGCTCTTGGTTAATTGTAGTTGATAAGTCATTGTATTGATTTGATAAGTTGTGTTAATGATTCGCACGGCTGTTGCCCGATGTCAGTCTAATTGCACATCGTGAGACGGTGGCTGATGCCATACCGACGTTATAATTTAGGCACAAATTTATACAATATTTTTTATACACAAGCAATTATTCAGCAATCAAAGCTCTTATTTGTACCATTTTTGGTACTTGTTAACAACTTTTTGTTATCCAAACGCCTGTTACACATTCACCTTTGGTAACTTTTTCATCAAATAGTTTGCACTTAATGTAAAAAACGCTACCTTTGCACTCGCTAAAGGAACGTCTATGCCCGGATGGCGGAATTGGTAGACGCGTTGGTCTCAAACACCAATGAAGCAATTCGTGCCGGTTCGATCCCGGCTCCGGGTACGATAGAGAGGAGAAAGATTGTCTTTCTCCTCTTCTTGTTTATACGATGCGGGAGTGTCCTTCTACAGATACATTGTCATCGACCTTATGATAGATAACGAACTACTTTATATTAATCGAAAAACTATGAACAGGTTTTTTACATCACTCATGTTGTGTATGCTTGTGCTGACGGCATACGCGCAGCAGATAGACGAACAGACTGCCATGCGGACAGCTCGTGACTTCTTCAAGTCCTCGTCTCGTGCCAAGGTTCGTGCCAAGGCTGCTTCACATATGCGACTTGCATACAAGAGCAGTAAGTCGGGCAAGACTCATTACTATGTATTCAATAGTGGCGGTTCAGACGGAGGTTTTGTGATAGTTGGTGCTGACGAGACCGCAACGCCAATACTCGGTTATTGCAATGAGGGCACATTCATGTATGACTCTCTACCAGACAACGTCAAGTGGTGGTTGTCTCAATATGACCAGCAGATAGGTACAGCCATCACAAACCAGTCATCAGCTAAGGCGCGTAAGGCCGTAGCTCAGAGAGGCGAAATACCATGCCTTATCCAGACCCAATGGAATCAGAACAATCCTTACAACAGCCAGATTCCTACACTCGGCACGAACTATAGTCCGTTCGTAACAGGCTGCGTGGCAACAGCTATGGCTCAGGTCATGTACTATCACAAGTGCCCAGCAACCACAGGCATGGGTGCGCCTATCTCGTTCACGAATACATGGAACACACCAGAAGGCAAGAAGACGGTGACATTTGCGGCAGACTTCGCCAATACCACATACGACTGGGCGAACATGCTGCATACATACTCCAGCGATGCTGACCCTGCAAGTGCATCGTCTGTGGCTGTAGGTACGTTGATGTATCATGCAGGTGTATCTGTCAATATGGACTACAATCAGAAAGCCTCGGGAGCAAGCTCTGTTGATGTTCTTCCTGCCTTGATTCGCAACTTCGGTTACGACAAGGGGGGACTCTATGTAGAGCGCAATACGTATTTGGACTCAGAATGGGAAGGCATCATCTATGATGAACTTCTTGCAGGTCGTCCTGTCATGTATATTGGAAATGCGGCTAATGGAGTTGGACACGCCTTTATCTGTCACGGATACCAAGAGGATACAGGACTCTATGCCTTCAACTGGGGATGGGGTGGTAAATACGATGGCTATTTCGCAATGTCAGGAGCGGATGCACTCTGTCCTAAGGGCAGCGGTATTGGTGGAGCAGGTGAGGAGGCTGCTTATACTGAGGAACAGATTATCTTGATCGGCATTCAGCCAGACATGGGCAATGACTACGTGCTCAATATTGTTGGTGGCAAAGATGCGATGCTGTCTACTACAGCAATGACTGCTGACAAGGTGACCAGCATCACAGTAACGTACGGCAACGATACACGCCTGTATCTGATTGCGTCTCCTTTTAACAACTCTTTAGTTACAATGAGCTTTGATGTAGGTGTCGTTTTGCGTGAGAAGATTACTGGCAAGACCTACTATAAGAAATTGACTACCATTAGCAACTTGCGTCAGAGCTATGGGTATGACGCCCTGTCATGGTCTTTCTGCCCAGAGAAGATAGTTCCGTTCAATGGCGAATATGAGGTCGTTCCAGTGTACGCTCCTGTAGGAAGCGAAGACTGGAGTGTTATCCGTCAGCCTAATGAAGAGTATCCAGTCATTACAATGACAGGTGGTCAAGACGATGCCAAGGTCGATGTGGACTTCACGATAAGCGATCTTGAAGTGCAGGTGGCACGCACAGCAACTATCAGTCACAGCGATGGATATACAGACGCTATCACATACACATCAAGCAACCCTGCTGTCGCTACAGTCAGCGAGGACGGTGTGGTGACTGGTGTGTCAAAGGGTACAGCCACCATTACTGCCAAGGCTGCAGGCAACGATCGTTACCTCGCTACCGAGAAGGCATTCAGCATCAAGGTGAGCGAGACAATCAAGGAGGCAGTATCATTTACAGTATCAAGCAGTAGTCTAAAAATAGGCGAGACAGCTACCATCACCT
This sequence comes from Bacteroidaceae bacterium, assembly GCA_045597745.1. Lineage (GTDB taxonomy): Bacteria > Bacteroidota > Bacteroidia > Bacteroidales > Bacteroidaceae > Minthosoma. Next base: position 3,082 of record JAZLKQ010000429.1, read on the forward strand.
ATTCGGATGGGTATGATGGACCTGTATCTTACACATCAAGCAATACTGATGTCGCAACAGTCACAGCCGAAGGTCTCGTGTCTGCAGTAGGTGAGGGTGAGGCTGTCATTACCGCTATAGCAGAGGGTAATGTGTTGTTTAAGAGTACTATGCAGATGCTCAAGATCACAGTGTCTCAGGCTATATCTATGGGTGATGGACTTGACTTCGTAGAGGTACCAGTGGCAGGTTGTGTCAACTATATCAGCGTTAGCAATGGCGGAATACATATAGATTTTGAA
>JAZLKQ010000430.1:0-2925 GCA_045597745.1 Bacteroidaceae bacterium
TCTTCATCGTAGTTCTTGCAGTGCTGCTTGCGCTTGTGGAGATTATGATGGGTGTGTACCTCCTGCTTGGAGTTTTACGCCGTACGGTATCAAGGTTTGTGCTGATGTTCATGTCGGTGATGACGGCACTTACTGTGTACATCTTCATAGCCAACCCTGTGGAGGACTGTGGATGTTTTGGCGATGCGCTGGTGCTGACCAATGGAGAAACGTTGATGAAGAATATCGTGCTACTCGCAGCAAGTGTGCTCTGCACGAGATTCTACAGACTTATGCCTCGCATCACAGGTCCGACATTGTCGTGGGGACTGGGCTGGATATTTGTATTGTCGGCATTGGGATTTGCTGGTTATAGCATCGTTGAACTGCCGCTGATAGATTTTCGTCCTTATAAGGTAGGTACAGACTTGCATGAGTTGCTCGCACCTGCAGACGATAGCCACCCGACGTTTGACGTGCAGATAGTGTACGAACGTGATGGGGAGGAACTGATGCTTTCGGCAGAAGATGATGACCCGGACTCGACATGGACCTATCTTGAGACGAGACGCATCAAGACGTCAAGCGGCTCTGTAGTAGCCACTGACTTCTACATGACAGATCGTGAGACGGATGAGGACTTTACGGATGAGATGCTTGAAGAGGAAGGCGAGACATATTTGCTAATTATTCCTCTTATGGAAGTTGCAGATCAAGGATGCATAGGCACCATCAATGAGATATACGATAATGCGGTCGATAGGGGAGCACGATTCTATTGTATTACTGCATCTGGCGATAAGGCTATAGAGAGCTGGATAGACCATACAGGCGCAGAGTACCCTATATATAGAGGTGACGAACGCACGCTTAAGACAATAGTTCGGGCAAATCCAGGACTTGTGCTCATTAAGGACGGCGTAATCCAACGTAAGTGGAGCAACTGGAACATGTGATGTCTCCCGCAAATGCATCTCTCGTTAAATAGAAGATATATTATCATTATAATAACAACTAATAAAACTTAGACGAAAAATGGCAAAGAAAATTGTTGCTGGTAACTGGAAGATGAACAAGAATCTTCAGGAAGGTATTGAGCTTGCTCAGGGTCTTAACGAGGCACTTGCTGCAGACAAGCCTAATTGTGACGTTATTATCTGTACTCCTTTCATTCACCTCGCAAAGGTTTCAGAGACTATCAATCACGACATCATCAACCTTGGTGCAGAGAACTGTGCAGACAAGGCTTCAGGTGCATACACAGGTGAAGTGTCTGCTGAGATGGTTAAGTCTACAGGTGCAGAATACGTAATCCTCGGTCACTCTGAGCGTCGTGAATACTACAATGAGACTCCTGAAATCCTCAAGGAGAAGGTAGATCTCGCACTCGCTAATGGGCTTAAGATCCTCTTCTGTATCGGTGAGTCACTCGAGCAGCGTGAGGCTAACGAGCAGAATGCCGTAGTTAAGGCAGAGCTCGAAGGAAGTGTATTCCACCTCTCAGCAGAGCAGTTCGCTAACATCGTTATTGCGTACGAGCCAATCTGGGCTATCGGTACAGGTAAGACTGCTACAGCAGAACAGGCAGAGGAGATCCACGCTTACATCCGTAGCGTAGTAGCTGACAAGTACGGCAAGGAAGTAGCTGACAACACTTCTATCCTCTATGGTGGTTCTTGCAAGGCTTCAAATGCTCCTGAACTCTTCGCTAAGCCAGACATCGACGGTGGACTTATCGGTGGTGCTTCACTCAAGGTTGCTGACTTCAAGGGCATCATTGACGCTTGGAAGTAATGACCGTATCATAGACGTCAATAGACAATACATTAATATAGCCGTTATGCTCATGGACAGGATTAATATTCCTGTTCATGGGTGTACGACGGCAATTCGACACTAATAAGATCAGCGCTTGCAGACACTGGATTATTATATTCTTGAATTATGAAGAAGCTAATATCTGTTTCAGTTTTATTACTACTTGTAGCCGTATCGGCATATTCACAAGATGTCTTTCTCGAGCACATACAGAGTGAGGTACAGGGTTCTGGCTCAGTAATCATCGATCAGGATCCCCGTCTTGACCCTATCGTTGATGGTGAAGAGATCATATCTACCAATACCGTTGTCTCTAAGGTAAACAGGGGTCCTGCAAAGCCTGGAACTCAGACGAAGACAGCTTCCGGCAATCGCCAGAAGATGCGTGGATTTAGAATACAGGTTTATTATGGTGGCAACCAGCGTGCGGATCAGGCAGCTGCACAGCGTATGGGACATAAGGCGACGGCTATATTTCCAGAGTTGCAGTGCTATACTTCCTTTGCGTCACCTCACTGGAGATGTCGTGTGGGAGATTTCGCTACACGTGAAGAGGCAAGTCGTTATCTTTCAAGACTGCGTGCGGCTAATATCCCAGATGTGATGGTTGTACCAAGCGAAGTATATTTGTTCCAGGGCAAATGACATGACGTCGGCATGTCTACACAATCTTGTTAGTGCTTGTGACTAAGTGAAAGACTCCTCCGACGGGGGAATGTTTCCAGTCACACAGCATTAGCTTATATGATATGCGACAAGTCAAAAGCCCAAGATCAAGCGGTCGTCAGATTACACTTTTCCACCAGATCTTATCTTACACATATATGCGTCATGGCTGATGATACACACACTTCATGGCTTTTGACACACTTACTTCATAGCTGATGACACTCTCGTCAAGGCTTTTGATACACTTACTTCAAGGCTGATGATGCTCTCGTCAAGGCTTTTGACACATAAGCTAAGGCTCTTGACGATATGTTGTAAACAGAATGTCATACATTATATTATCATTTCTCTTGCATATCTTGCATTTTCATAGACTTGCCATGTACTATGATTGACCAAAGTACCATAAGTAGAATAATAGATACGGCAAACATTGTAGATGTCGTATCTGAATATGTA
>JAZLKQ010000431.1:0-2484 GCA_045597745.1 Bacteroidaceae bacterium
GGTCGACGAAGCTTTGTCATACGCTTGACGAGGCTTTGTCATACGTATGTTGAAGCCTCGTCGACCGTATGTTGCATTTTGGGGTAATATGACCATGTACCATGCCAGTAAACGATGGTATACAAACAGCGATGGTGTGCCAGGACTATGACGCACCATCGCTGTATATATATAATAAGGTGTAACTACTGTTGGAGGCGCTTAGTCTTCCATCAGCTTGCGGTAGCGTATGCGCTTTGGCTCCTCTATGCCAAGTCGCTTTGCCTTGTTAGCCTCGTAGTCTGTATATGAGCCCTCGAAGTATACGACTTCTCCATCGCCTTCGAACGCGAGTATGTGCGTACAGATACGGTCGAGGAACCAACGGTCATGGCTTATGACTACGGCGCATCCTGCAAAGGCGTCGAGACCTTCCTCGAGTGCTCGTAGCGTGTTGACGTCAATGTCGTTGGTAGGCTCGTCGAGCAGGAGTACGTTGCCCTCTTGCTTGAGTGCTATGGCAAGGTGCAGGCGGTTGCGTTCACCACCGGAGAGTACCTTGCAGAGTTTCTCCTGGTCGGCACCGTTGAAGTTGAACCTGCTCAGATATGCACGTACATTGATGTCACGTCCGCCCATACGGATAGTCTCGTTGCCACCACTTACTACCTGATATACTGACTTCTCCGGGTCGATGTCCTTGTGCTGCTGGTCTACGTATGAGAGTGCAACGGTCTCTCCGACCTCAAACGTGCCTGCATCTGCCTGTTCCAACTGCATGATGAGGCGGAAGAGGGTAGTCTTGCCGGCACCATTTGGACCGATGACACCAACGATGCCGTTAGGTGGAAGCATGAAGTTGAGATCCTTAAACAGGGTCTTCTCTCCAAATGCTTTTGCTACATGCTGTGCTTCGATGACCTTGTTGCCAAGTCGTGGACCATTAGGTATGAATATCTCGAGCTTCTCTTCACGTTCGCGCTGGTCCTCGTTGAGGAGCTTGTCGTAAGAGTTGAGTCGAGCCTTACCCTTTGCTTGACGTGCCTTTGGTGCCATGCGGACCCACTCGAGCTCCCTCTCGAGAGTCTTGCGGCGCTTGCTTGCAGTCTTCTCTTCATGTGCCATGCGCTTAGCCTTCTGGTCGAGCCATGAAGAGTAGTTGCCCTTCCATGGTATGCCTTCGCCTCGGTCGAGCTCGAGTATCCACTGGCTGACATCGTCGAGGAAGTAACGGTCGTGTGTTACAGCTATGACTGTGCCTTCGTACTGCTGGAGGTGCTGCTCGAGCCAGTCTATGCTCTCTGCATCGAGGTGGTTGGTAGGCTCGTCGAGCAGGAGTACGTCGGGCTTCTGCAGGAGGAGACGGCAGAGTGCGACACGTCGACGTTCACCACCCGAGAGGTTTTCCACGCTCCAGTCCGCTGGTGGACAGCGGAGAGCGTCCATAGCTCGCTCAAGCTTGGAGTCGATGTTCCATGCGTCGGTAGAGTCGATGATGTCCTGAAGTTCTGCCTGACGTGCCATGAGCTTGTCCATCTTGTCAGGGTCCTCGTAGTATTCTGGTTCGCCAAACTTCAGGTTGACTTCGTCATACTCACGGAGAGCATCGTATATGTGCTGTACTCCCTCCATGACGCACTCCTTGACTGTCTTGGCAGGATCGAGCTGAGGCTCCTGTGGCAGATAACCAACGGTATAGCCTGGGCTCCATACTACCTCACCCTGATACTGCTGGTCGAGTCCTGCTATGATCTTCATAAGTGTAGACTTACCTGCACCATTGAGACCTATGATACCAATCTTTGCTCCATAGAAGAAGCTAAGATATATGTTCTTCAGAACTTGCTTCTGATTTTGCTGAATGGTCTTTGATACACCGACCATCGAGAAGATGACCTTCTTGTCATCAGTTGTTGTTGCCATTAAGTTAATGTTATAAATTATAAGTTATTAATCATAAGTTGTATGACGTGCCCGCTGAAGGACTCAACTGTCAGTTGTGCATTATGCATCAATCATTATGCATTAACCCAACTTGATGGTCAGCCATGGTCATAAGGGCAATGTCGTATCGTAGTGGGTCCCGGCTATCCCATGACCGGAAGATAGAGGTCAGTTCTTCGCAAGCCTTCCAAGTGGTGCGCTTGTTGGTGAGTATGGCCTGAGTCTGCCTCATGACATGCACGTCCATGACTGCGTACAGGTCTTGCTGACTGCGTGTGGTCCATATACCGAGGTCAGGAGTGTCGTGACGTGTCATCCATCTGGTATACATGCAGATGCGCTTACAAGCGGACTTGTCCATAGTACCGACCTTTGCCGGTGCCAGCCACTGGCAGATGGTGCTGATAACTTGCTTGGTAGACATTCCGTCAAACAACTGCTCGAGGGTATCTACTCCCTTGATGGCCTCATGTATATTGTAGCATACCTCGATAAATGTTGGTACGTTGAGTGTACGGTACACGCATTGACGCTTGGCATTAGCATAACTGGTGTGGTAGG
>JAZLKQ010000432.1:0-13602 GCA_045597745.1 Bacteroidaceae bacterium
TCCTTGCTGATGTCGTCGAGGCACTTGTAGATGTCTACGTAACGTGCTGTCATGTAGAGAAGTGAACGACCTGCATCGAGCTTAGCCTTGATGGTAGCGATCATGTCGTATACTGCAGGGAAGTTGATGATTTCCTTGCCAAACTGCTTACGGTCGCGAGCATAGTTGATAGCCTCTTCGTATGCTGCCTGCTCTGCACCTACAGACTGAGATGCGATACCGTGACGAGCACCGTTCATGAGTCCCATCACGTACTTGATAAGACCGAGACGCTCTGATCCGCAAAGCTCTGCCTTTGCGTTCTTGTATACGAGCTCACATGTTGGGCTACCGTGGATACCGAGCTTGTTCTCGATACGACGTACGTTAACACCGCCGTTGCGCTTGTCATAGATGAACATTGAGAGACCACGACCGTCGCGTGTGCCTTCTACTGAACGAGCAAGTACGAGGTGGATGTCTGCATCTCCATTAGTGATGAAGCGCTTTACACCATTGAGGTACCAGCACTTGTCTTCCTCTGAATATGTAGCCTTGAGCATTACTGACTGAAGGTCAGAACCTGCATCTGGCTCAGTGAGGTCCATAGACATAGTCTCGCCGGCACATACACGTGGGATGTAACGACGACGCTGGTCTTCGTCGCCAAACTCGTAGAGAGTCTCGATACAGTCCTGGAGAGACCAGATGTTCTCAAAGCCGGCATCGCCTTCTGCGATGATTTCGTTAGCTGCAGTGTACACTACATTAGGAAGGTTGAGACCTTCGTAACGGCGTGGCATTGTCATACCGCAAAGACCTGCCTTGATAGTAGCGTCAAGGTTGTCGTAAGTCTTGCTTGCATAACGTACACGTCCATTCTCGCAGTGAGGGCCTTCAGCGTCAACGTCTTCTGAGTTAGGGCCGATGATGTTTGCGTTGATGTCACCAGTGATTTCGAGGAGACGGTCGTAGTTGTCGAGTGCGTCCTCGTAGTCCTTTGGGGCATAGTCGTACTGACCGTAGTCAGCGTAGTTTCTTTCCTTTAATTCAACGATGCGCTTCATTAAAGGGTGCTCCATGTGAAATTTTATTTCAGGAACGTCTGTATATGAATTTGCCATATTGAAGCTATTTAGAATTTTTCTTATAGTACTTGATGAGCTTTGGAACGACCTCCTCTACTGTACCGTTGATGATGTAGTCAGCAATCTGGTTGATAGGAGCGTTAGGATCATTGTTGATAGAGATGATGATACCTGCATCCTTCATACCTGCGATATGCTGGATAGCACCAGATATACCACATGCGATGTATACCTTAGGACGTACAGTCACACCAGTCTGGCCAATCTGACGGTCGTGGTCAATCCATCCTGCGTCTACAGCAGCACGGCTTGCTCCTACCTCTGCGTGAAGTTCCTTAGCAAGTTCGAACAACTGGTTGAAGCCTTCTGCAGAACCTACACCGTAACCACCGGCAATGATGATCTGAGCACCCTTAAGGTTGTGCTTAGCTGCCTCTACGTGACGGTCGAGCACCTTTACTACGTAGTCTGTCGTTGGTACATACTTAGCAACGTCATGCTTGATAACCTCGCCCTTGTAGTTCTCATCAAGGATTTCCTTCTTCATCACACCGTCACGTACTGTAGCCATCTGTGGACGATGCTCAGGGTTGACGATGGTTGCGATGATAGAACCGCCGAATGCAGGACGAATCTGGTAGAGCTGCTGCTCATAGTGCTTGTTCTCAAATTCGCCTTCAGCGTTCTTGACCTTCATGTCGAAGTCACCAATCTCGAGCTGAGTACAGTCGGCAGTAAGTCCTGAGTGGAGTGCTGAGCTGACGCGTGGACCGAGGTCACGACCGATAACTGTTGCTCCGAGGAGGCAAATCTGTGGCTGCTCTTCCTTGAAGAGGTTGACTACAGCAGAAGTGTGTGGGAGTGAAGTGTATGGGAAGAGGCCTTCAGCGTCGAAGATGTGTACCTTGTCAACGCCGTAAGGCATTACCTGCTTTTCAACACCATCGAGACCTGTACCTACGAGTACAGCCTCAAGCTCAACGCCGAGAGTGTTAGCGAGCTTACGGCCCTTTGTGCAGAGCTCCAAACTTACGTCAGCAACCTTGTTGCCTTCAAGTTCGCAATATACAAATACGCTATTCATACCTTATCCTATAGTGTTGCTTTCCATGAGTTCGACAATAAGACTTTCGATATCAGCATCGCTTGAAGTGAGAGTCTTGTTTTCCTTAGCCTTGAAGACGATGCTCTTGACGGCCTTCACGTTAGTTGGTGAACCTGCCTTACCGATCTGCATTGGGTCAGCCTCGATGTCAGCTGCTCCCCATGCAGGGAATTCGCGGTTCTTGTTAGCCCAAACGAGCTTGACGTTGCGTGTGCGGCAAGGGGCAGCGCTACCGTTGACAGTGATGACGATAGGCATAGGGCCCTCGACAGTCTCAACACCGCCGTCGATATGACGTCTTGCAACAATCTTCTCCTTTGTGCATTCGAGAATTTTCCGAGTGTAAGTGATCTGAGTAAGACCGAGCTCCTCTGCTACCTGAGGACCTTCCTGTGCTGTATCGCCGTCGATAGCCTGGCGTCCGCAAAGGATGATGTCGTAGTCGCCTATCTTCTTGATGGCCTGTGCAAGTGTATAACTTGTTGCAAGTGTGTCAGCACCACCGAGTGCACGGTCAGTGATGAGGATACCTTCGTCAGCGCCGCGGAAGATACCTTCGCGCAATACTTCTGCTGCCTTAGGAAGACCCATTGTCAACATTGTGATAGTAGAACCAGGATTTGCATCCTTAAGTCTAAGAGCCTGTTCCAATGCGTTCAAGTCCTCAGGGTTGAAGACGGCTGGCAATGCAGCACGGTTGACTGTTCCCTCTGGAGTCATCGCATCAGGACCTACGTTGCGTGTGTCTGGAACCTGCTTTGCGAGTACAATAATTTTTAAACTCATAGTTGCTTTAAATATTGATATTTTCGTTTTGTCAGTTAATGTTGGCTCAATGTTTTTTTCTCTTGGTCAGGCACATTAAGCCATAATTACCTAATCAAGTGGCAAATTTACAAATTATTATTGTTATTACAATGTTTTGAAATGCTTTTTTGCACTTGTTGGCGAATAATGTGTATTGTTACTCACCGATACTGGTGACTTGAATATACTTAATATATCAATGGGGACAACCAGATGATTGCCCCCATTGATATAAGTGTATCTGTCGTAATGTCAAAATCTTAGTGTCTCTGTCTTCTTACAGTGACTCGAGGTGATGAGCCTCCGTTACCGCCTGTAGCCTTTGCTGGCTTTTCCTTCTTTGTTGCTGCTGCAGACGATGATGATGATGAGCGACGGCTTGTACGTGATGCGCTGTTGGAAGCTGTTGCTGTACGTGCACGTGGTTTCTTTGCGGCCTTTGCTGCAGCCTCCTGTGCTTCGAGCGAATCCTTGAGAGCAAGTGCGGCAGAGTCTACAGGCTCTTTCCAAATATGCTGCTCAAAGTCTACCATCTCCTTTTCTATACGTTTCTGCTCTTTTGCAATGGCGCTGTCACCAACACAATACTGCTGCAGGGTGCGGTTTTGCATGTTGGTTGTCATATAGATATCGCCCTTATATTTGTTGGTCGCGAAGAAGTCCGCCATAGACATCCTTGCAGCGTTGTTGACATTGCTGATCATGATGTTGTGCTGTGAGAGATAGGACTCGATGTCTTCTATCTTTACCCAGAACATAGGGTACTTGCGGTTGTCAAAACTGAAGTCATCCGAACGATGGAGTACTGGACAGAGTGCGATGACACGTGAGTGATAAGTGGCGGTGTTCTGGTCGTAGTATGAGCTCTCCTTGATGTTGTAGCTCAAGACTTCGCCTGAAGGCACGTCGCTATTGTCTACATTAATAGAGTTGCCATCTATTTCGTAGTAGATGCCATACTTGTCAAGCATATCCTTGAAGTGCAGGCGATTCTCCTTGTTGAAGTTCTCAACACCGCTTATCTGATACTCGTATGCTGGTATCTTGCCCTTGTTGAGCAACTGGAAGAGCAGGGTGAAGAGGTTTACTTCGCCGTCTTGTGGCTCGACTGGATAATAGAGTGCCGCGTTCTCGTCCCTGGTAAGGTCGAGTGTACGATAGATGTCTCGTCTCCATGTCACTTCTTCTGGTACAGCAACGGCGGTAGGAAACATGAGTGCGGCTCTGTCTACGGTCTGTGCCGCCTGTGCTTGTCTGCGTGCATTCTGCACACGGCTCTTCTGTGGCTGTGCAAATGATGTGAGCACAGCTGCAATCATGAGCATTATAATAAGTGGTCTTTTCATATTGTAGAATTCAAAAATTCACTATTCGTATTTGTTGATACCTCTCTTTATGTGTTACTCGTCCCTTAGTTATGTAATAAGGTTCGAGTAGGGGTGGGGGCTGCGTTGATGTTAAATCATGTGTTAGTTGACAATGACCTCAAGAGCTCCTGGCAGAGTACGTTCGATGCCGTCAGGTCCTACTGCATGTATCCTTGATATGTAGAATCTCTTGCCTCTTGTCATCTTGCGGAAGAGGTCCTTCTGACGTGCTGTAAACTCTGATGACCTTGATACTTCTGGCACAGCATTACCCATGTTGTCGAAGAATGTTGTTTCGAAGCTTAGTACTCTAAATGATATGTCAAGCAGGCCATCATCAATGGCTGCGCTGAGTCCTGATGCGCTGAGCAGTGCTCCCTTGGATATAGGCGTGCCTCCCTTGTATCTGTTGCGGTTGCCTCCGTCAGAGAACTCGATGAATGCGATTGGGTCTGGCAACTTCCTTACATGGAATGTGAACTTGCCCATTTCCTGCTGACGGCCTTCGCTCTCGGCTGTGACGGTGATGGTCACGTCTTGCCCGACAGAACTTGGGACTGCGATATAGCTTCCGTCGCCTTTTTTCGTGAACGAGCCTCCGCTCATTGACGCATTGACCTTATTGATAGGGATGCCAGGAACGCTCACGCTGATAGGGTTCTGATAACCTGCATAGAGCACGTTCATCATTGTTGCAGATACAGTCGCGGCTGGTTCTACTACGGTGTATTGCTGTGAGAAGTCGCGACGAATGGTCTCGCCATCTGCATTTTTCATAAGAAGATATCCCTTGAGCGTGAACTCTCCTGTGGAATTGCAGGTTGTCTCATATCTGCCATTGGATGACTTGATGAGCGTATTGCCGACGTAGATGTCTGGACGTGCTGTTGTGTCTACGGCAGCCATGACAATCTGTGCGGAGAACTTCCCGCCTCGGACTATTGTCTGTGCGTTAGGTATGACGTAAGCATTGATCTGGTTGACACGGATGTCCTTAACACCAATGTTGGCGATGAGCTGATGAAGTACTTCACCTTCAGCATATCTTATATCGCCCTGCAACTTGGTAAGCAATGTTACTGCAGCGGCCACTGGAGTATTCTCGAACATGTATGATGTCCAGTTCTTGCCAAGAACCTTAGCTTTCTGAGGAACTTCTGTTGAGAGATTGTCGCCGATAATCTTCTTCTGCTGAGGGTCGTTGATCATAGACACGACCTTTTCACGGTAGTTGTTGATGGCGTCATATAGAGCCTTACCCTTGCCTGTGCCTGGAGCAAGCATTACATGAGATGCCGCCTCGAGGTTGTCTTTGCGCTGTATGTCGTCTACTTTACCGTCTTCACCATCGGACTCGATAACGATTTCCTTCTTCAGTTGTTCTGCAAATAGATATAGAGAGTCTGATAAGGAACGGATATACTGTGCCTTGTCGTACCATTCTTTCACCTTTTGCGGGTTCTGCTTCCATGCAGACTCCAGTTCAGAGTATATGGCTTCATTCTGTGAAGTGGAGTTGTCTTTAGAACGTGTAAGACTTTCATTGACAAGCGAGAAGCCGTTGAGCACATCTGAGCTGACGTTGAGGGCGAGCATTGCCATCAGTACGACATACATCAGATTGATCATTTTCTGACGAGGTGATATTCTTCGTTTTTTTGCCATAATAGTTTAATGATGGATTGTTTGGATTACCATCGTGGAAATTAGTCCACACTTAGGCTTGAGATATTACCTAAATAAGTATAAGCGTGATGCTGATACTTGCCTTGGACTTATTCTTCTGACTTCTGATTAGCTTATCTTCATCTTGAGAGCATCAACCATCTTCTGGTATACCTCGTTGAGGTCCTGAAGCTGTTGAGCAAGGCGCTTGGTCTGCTCATTGACCTCGTCAATGGTAGCACTCTGAGTGCCAACGCTGCGAAGTTGCATCTCGTAGAATCTGTTGATACCTGTAAGAGTACGGTTCATAGTCTCCATCTCTTCGGAGTCACGTGTGAGTCTTGCAGACTGTTCTGCAACCTGCTTGAGGATGTCTGTGAGCTCGTTGAGCTGATTGACGTATGCTGCTGTTGCTTCTTGCATTTCTGGTGTCATGCTGTTGAACTGTGCAGAGTTGAATGTTGGTGCTGATGATGAAATAGCGCTTGCAAGCTGTGCAGGGTCGATAGCTTCTTGCTGACCGCCCTCTACAGGCTGTGCTGTAGCAACGCTTTCTGTTGGCTGAACTCCGGCATTGCCTGCTATGCCATTGCCTCCACCGATGATTATTGTCTGTGGTACAGTACCCTGCTGTACGAATGCTGCAGGCTGATTGACGGCAGCAGGCTCATTATTGTTGTCGTTGTCATCGTCATCGTCATTGCCAGCTGCATACTGTGGGATGTCATCGTCATCTTCTTTGTCGTCTTCAGGATAGTCTTCAGGATCCCAAGGACGTTCGAAACCAGATATGAAGAACACGATAACCTCTGTACCCATACCTATGAAGAGCATGAGGTCCGCTCCGTCAATATGTGTCAATTTGAACAATGCACCGAGGATTACGATAGATGCACCCCAACTATAGCAGACGTTAAGTACTATCTTACCTGCCTTGCTGTCCAACCATGAGCTATATTTGCTGGACTTCTTTCTTGTTTTAGCCATTATCTTATTTTTCTTATTGTCAAATAATAATATCCTTGCGAGTCTTTGCTTATTTCTTCTGCTTCGTTGAAGTACCTACTTGTGAACGTACGCATCGGAAACCAACGAACGAACGTCCGACATTCTGGTATTCAGATGCTCGCCATGCAGACTTGATGAAGCTTTCTGGGTCTTTCCAAGAACCACCTCTTACGGACTTCTTCTTGAGAGCGTAAGGGTCTTCCTTAGCTGCGTTATAAGTCAATGTAGGGTTCATGTCACTCATTGAGAGTACACCTGCCTCTGTATATACGGTGCTTGTCCATTCGGCTACGTTGCCCGCCATGTCAAACAGTCCATTGCTGTTAGCTGAGTATATACCGCACTTAGACGTGATGAGGTTGCCGTCCTGAGTATAGTTGCCTCGGTCTGGCTTGAAGTTTGCATAGAAACACCCCTTGTCGCTCTTTACGCCTTCCTGTTCCCAAGGCAGTTCGTTGCCATTCTTTCCTCTTGCTGCAAATTCCCATTCGGCTTCGGTTGGGAGACGATACCTTTGGATGTACTTGGCGCTTCCTCCAAGTCCCTTGAGCAGATAGTCAGTACGCCAGTTGCAATAAGCATTGGCCTGTTCCCAGCTAACGCCTACGACAGGATAGTCGTTGTAGTTAGGGTGGTTGAAGTATAGACGCATGTATACCTCGTTCTCGGCATTCTGAAAGTCATTGATCCAGCAAGTGGTGTCTGGGTATACACTTACGATATATGTGTTGACGAAGTCCCACATGCTTGAAAGTGGTCTGTTGATGGTCTCGCGGTGTATTTTGCCTTCATCATCAATGTATGCTGTGTCCTTTGAGATCATGACGACCTCGTCAGGATCTATCTCTATGTCTGTGTTGAGATTACGTTCTTCAGGATTGAGACGGTACTTGCGCTTTGCAGCCATCACATAGTCAAAAGTCTCGTAACGGTAGTTGAGCTGGCTCACGTCAAGCATCTTCTCGCCTGTCACAGGGTGTGTCGTATAGACGCTTTCGATGGCACGCTGCTGATCTTCATCAGGATTGCGCCATGGGATAGCTTTGTTCCAATTGAGGTGAGGAGTGATAGGGTCGCCATTCTTGTCTTCTTCTATCTTATAAGATTCGTCGCCACCATACGCAGGGTCAGCAAGGCGTTCGCGAATGATAGAGTCACGTACCCAGTATACGAATTGTCGATACTTAGAGTTAGATACTTCTGTCTCGTCCATCCAGAAAGCGTCGACGGAGATTTCTCTCTCAGGCATCTTCTTGCCCCAGAGACTGTCGGTCTTGTCGGTTCCCATCTTTAGCGAGCCTCGCTTCACGAGAACCATACCATAAGGTGCAGGCTCGGAGATAGATGCTCCACCTACTCCTGTGACTTCGCCTCCTGTTGCCATCGAGCTCTGATTAGAACTAAAGCATGATGCAACGATAAGCGACAGTACCATAATGCATATTGCAAATAATCCTTTCTTCATATATTCTCTTAGTGTTATTGTTCGATAATCAAATTATTCAGTGTTATAGGAATCTCACACTCTTGTGCCTATTGCGTCCTTTCTTGAAAAGGTCGAGTTCTGTCTGATAACCTAATACAAGTTCGTGAGAACCATTTTGCATACCAATGCCAGACGTGTACATCTGGTATGAATATCCAAGTGTTATGCCGTGGAAGTCTCCTCCGAGGAGGAAGGCGAAGGAGGTGTTTGGACTATATCCGAGTCCTCCGTAGAACTTCTTTCCGTCGTATTCGTATGCTAATTTGCACTGTACATCCTCTCTCCAAGTCTGTAGGTCAGTCTGCACGAGAAAAGAAGGTTGCAATGTTAATAACGTATTTTTTAGCTTAATATTGCCTCCAGCCATCAAATAATATACTCTGTCTATACTAATTTCGTAAGTTTGTCCCATTTCGATGGTCGGTGCCATGAGATGTTGGGCAGATATTCCCGCCCAGTATTTGGGATTGTAGACATATATACCAGCACCTAAGTCGAAGGCATTGCCATCAACTTGTGAAGAAGGGAATGCCGGGTCGGCTCCGTCTTCAAGTTTGATGTTTGAAGGGTCAATAGTCTCTTTGAGCATACTTCCCTGCACGCCGACTGCGATGCGAGTTCTTTTTGACAACTGGACATTGTACGCATATTGCAGATTGATCTTCTGCGTCTTGAATATACCTATGTCGTCATTGTAGAAACTCACTCCTGCTCCGTGTCTTGGGCTAAGGAAGTATATAGGCATATCAGCTCCGGCGTACATCGTGGCAGGCGCATTGTCGTAGCCAACCATCTGCAGAGAGTACGCTGCGCTTACGTTGAGCTTGCCGTCGGTACCTGACACGGCAGGGTTGTAGAATGACTTCAAGGCTGTATAGTCAGAGAATTGCGCATCCCACTGTGCCATTGTCTTGATGGCTACCAGCGACATGACTGCTACTATGACAAATATCCTTCTTGACATTATATGTGTTGTTGTAATGTTAATACTCTGTAGTGTTGCTGTTTGAAACGATTGCCCATATTTGTGGTGCATGTGAATACACCTTATTATATTATATATAAGGGCAGGCAGGCTTTTGCATGATTGCAGGCGAATGTTGACTGTCATACAGGTTCATTGCTGTTGTCCTCTTGCATCTTAGCCTCTTCAGCCTTGCGTTTCTCCTCTTCACGTTCCTTTACCGCTGCGTTGTATTCAGGGTATGTTATACGTGTATGGTATATGGTCTTGAGCTTTTCTTTGAATACCTCCTTGGCAACAGCAATATCCTTGAATGTGATAGGACATTCCTTGAAGAACCCCTCGGATATCTGCCCGTCAATGATCCTGTCGACAAGTTGACTGATGCTGTCCTCTGTATACTCCTTAAGGCTTCGAGACGCAGCCTCAACCGAATCCGCCATCATGAGGATAGCCTCTTCGGCAGTACCTGGGTTGGGGCCAGGATAGGTGAAGAGCGACTCGTCCACATCTTCGTCCGGGTGCTCGTTCTTGTATGTCACATAGAAGTACTTAGTCTTGCCAGTGCCGTGATGGGTAGTGATAAATCGCTTGATGGCAGTAGGCAGGTCGTACTTGTCTGCAAGAGCTATGCCTAATGCGACATGTCGCATGATGACCTTCGCACTATTAATTGGCGATATGAGATTATGAGGGTTACGGTTTGTCTGATTCTCCGTGAAGAATGCAGGCTGCTCTATCTTACCGATGTCATGATACAAGGCTCCTGTACGCACGAGCTGTGCCTTTGCATCTATCTTCTTGGCTACCTCAGTGGCGAGATTGGCTACCTGCATAGAGTGCTGTAGAGTGCCAGGCGCAACTTCTGACATACGTCTAAGCAGTGGATGATTGATGTTGGAAAGCTCGACGAGCGTCACGTCGGATATAAATCCGAAGGTCTTCTCGATAGCCCAGAGCAGAGGATATGCGAACAACAGCATAGCACCGTTGATTACAAGATACGTAATCTCACTACGACTTATCTCGGTGATTTCCGTGCCTATGGTCAGTTCGTATGCTACATAGAAAGTAATGTATGCTGCTGCTACAATGGCTGCTGTGCGGAATATCTGCGAGCGCTGTGTCAACTCGCGCATGTTTTGTATGGCTATCATTCCGGCAATGAGTTGCAGCGTGACAAACTCAAACGGGTTGCTGAGCGACAGCGACATGATGATAACCATTGCGGTATGGAACATGAACGCTGTGCGTGAGTCCATAAACACACGTATCGTGATAGGCACTATACAGCAAGGTATGATAAATACGTGGAAGAAATGATGTGCAACCATCAGCGAAGTCACGATACAGAATACCGTAATGGAGACGTACAGCAATATGGCATTGCGTGGCACCTCTATGTAGTCCTTCCTGAATATCGAAAGATATGTAATCAGCACCGTCATGATGATCAGCACTATCAGTGCCTGACCGCCCAAGATATATGGCAACTTCTCCTTGTTGATGTCCTGGCCGTGCATCAGTATCTCGTACGACTTGATCTTCTGATAGATCAGAGGAGTGATTAGTTCGCCTCGATTGACGATACTCTCATTGACTTTGACACTGCCGATATACTTGCCCACCATGTTGAGCATGTCGTTCAGTTCTTCCTCCGACTTGTCCTTGTCATACTGCAGGTCAGCCTCAAGTATTGTGTTGAGATTGAGACGGCTAATGACATTTGCCTTGTAGTTTTCCGGGTCTTGGTTGACGATATACTTGTATGCTGAATGTATAGAGTAAAGTTCGTCGCAAGAGCGTGGAGTGGCAGTAAACTCGCTAATGACTCTCACGTTCTCCGCCCCTTTGCTGATGAGGCTATCGTAACTTACAGACGTCACTACACCTTGTGCGTATACAGAGTCGAGCAACGAGGCTATGTGCTCTATGTATGGGCGTAGCTGCGGGTCATTCTTCGCGAGTATGTTGACCTCTTCGTCTCCCGTTGTGCTCTTGACGGTGATGTCGTAGAGCTTGCTCTTGACACGGGCGAGGGTGGTATTGTCCTTGTTGAAGTAAGGTTGGAACGCATGGCTGATACTGTCCTTGCTCTTGATGATGGCAGAGTCGCTCTTGAGGATGTTGAACTTCCTCGATGCGTAGAGCGAACCGTATCGCCAAGGAGTGTTGAGCTCATACTGGAAGTTAAAGCCGTTGGAACGAGGCATGAAGTACACTATGACTGCTGTAGAAAAGACCACAAGAAATATCTTCAACATAAGACGATTCTTAGTTGAATTCTTGTTTTCCTTACTGAATTTCTGCTGAAATTCCTTTGAGTCAAATAGCTTGAAGTTCATACCTTATTATATAGTTGTCTTTATTTGCTAAGCAAAAATGTCTTGAATGCAGCGAAGTCGTTTGCCATAGGAACACTCTGCTTAGTGCCTTGCATAAATGCGGCAAGCTTAGCTGGTATCTTGACCTCCGCCTTGATGATACCCTCTACAGTATCCTTAAACTTGGCAGGGTGTGCAGTCTCGAGGAATACTCCTACTTCGCCAGCCTGCAGTCCTTCCTTAAGTGCACGATAGCCACATGCTCCGTGTGGATCGCATAGATAACCTGTCTCTGCTTTTACTTCCTTGATAGTCTCTGCTATCTGCTCGTTAGTATATGTGGCACCGCTTATATCTGCGCATATGGCCGCATGGTCCTTACCATAGAGGTCATAGACACGCGCAAAGTTGCTTGGGTCACCTACATCCATGGCGTTGGCGATAGTCTGTACTGATGCCTTTGGCTCGTACTTGCCAGTCTGCAGATACTTGAAGAATATATCGTTTGCATTGTTGGCAGCGATAAATCTCTTGACAGGCAGCCCCATCTTCTTGCCGAAGAGTGAGGAGCAGATATTGCCGAAGTTGCCAGAAGGTACACAAACTACAAGCTGGTCAGCAAGGCCGAGTTTCTTCATCTGAGCGTATGCATAGAAGTAGTAGAATGCCTGTGGCAAGAAGCGGGCAACATTGATAGAGTTGGCACTTGTGAGCTTCATGTGCTGGTTGAGTTCCGCATCCATGAATGCAGACTTGACCAGTGCCTGGCAGTCGTCAAACACTCCATCAACCTCAACAGCTGTGATGTTCTTGCCCAATGTAGTAAACTGACATTCCTGTATAGGGCTGACCTTGCCCTTTGGATAAAGCACGTATACGTGTATGCCATCCACGCCGAGGAATCCGTTGGCTACTGCCGAACCAGTGTCTCCAGAAGTTGCTACGAGCACGTTGACCTCATTCTTTGCATTAGCGTCAGCAGATGCTTCCTTCTTGAGGAAGTACTGAAGAAGACGAGCCATAAAGCGGGCGCCGACATCCTTGAATGCAAGTGTTGGGCCATGGAAGAGTTCGAGGCTGTATATTGTGTCGGTAACTTTGACCGTAGGACAGTCAAACTGGAGCGTGTCATATACGATATGCTTGAGTGACTCAGCATCTACGTCTTCGCCGAAGAATGCGTCCGCTACGGTGTAAGCAATCTCTTGGAATGAGAGATTTTCTATGTTGCCAAAAAACTCTTGTGGCAATGGCTTGATGCGCTCAGGCATATATAGGCCCTTGTCTTCAGCAAGACCTTTGACTACAGCCTTCTCAAGAGATGCGATCGGCGCCTTGCCGTTGGTACTGTAATAATTCATTGTATATAGTGTTGTTTGTTGTTCTTAATGTGTAGCAGGCCGTGACATCAGTTTGCCGTTGACCTGCGTGTTAACTTTATGATATGCGGTTGATACTACTTGACATCCATGAATGCCTTGATAAATCCGTCTTTCTCCAGATGACCATACACGCCGTTCTTGCAACTGTCCTCGTCAAATGTCTCGACGCTGTCTGGCTCTATACCTGGAGCGTAGATAAGGAATGGGATAGGTTCGTTGGTATGTGTCCTGTGGGCTACAGGAGTAGGATGGTCAGGGAGTACTGCGATGGCGACAGGCTCCTTGTCAGCGTCTGCTGTGCCTGCTTTGCCCCAGTCCTTGACAGCCTCATATATAGGTCCTACGGCACGTTTGTCAAGATTCTCAATCGTCATGAGCTTGAGGTCTCTCTCTCCGTCGTGCCCAGCTTCATCGCTTGCCTCGATAT
>JAZLKQ010000433.1:0-3482 GCA_045597745.1 Bacteroidaceae bacterium
CCGTGCGCAGTTTACCAAATACCTGACGGAAGCACCTTACTACAGCCTTGAGCCCGGCACCTACAATACCGAGCAGACATTGGTGATCACATCCAGCGGCAAGGAAATCTATTATACCCTTGACGGCAAGACTCCGACAACTTCGAGCGCACAGGCTACAACTACCATAACGCTCCCTGCATTTACAGAGACTACTACTGTCAAGGCTTTCGCTTCTGACAAGCAAGATAAGATAACAGAGGCAACATACGTCAAGTACCCAATGGTATGGGATATATTTGATGCACCAACAACATCACTTCATACATGGAACAGCATCAAGACTGCAAAGAGCGTATACAACGAGATAGAGAGCAAGGAACTTGAGGTCAATGGCACTACTATCGTACATGGCGTGTATTTCTCTGCTCCAGAGAAGACCGGCAGCATGGACGGTGTTACCGCTTCTATCAAGGACTACCGTATACTCCTTGGCAGCCGTGACTCTAAGTTTACGCTCAAGGATGTACCTGCTGGTTACTATATCAAGGTGACAGCAATGCCTAACTCAAGTACTTTGGTACTTGCAGCTTCAGGCACGGCACAGCGTATAGACGGTCAGGGAGCATCAGACGACAAGCATACTTATATATTTAAGGTGTCAGAGGCTGGTGACTATACCATCACCCCATCACGTGCATGCTATATATATGATATTGCTGTAGTGGAGAAACCAACCCCTGCACTTTCTTTCGATAAGGAGAGTGTCACTTACAATGCAGGTGATGAGTTGCTCAATGTGAATGCAAAGACTAACGCACAGGCAGAGGTTACTCTTCCTGTACTCACTCAGACAGTTGACAATGCTCCAAGCTCTGCCACAGTCATCTATTCTTCTAACGATGAGACAGTGGCCACTGTAGATCCAAGTACAGGCGTGCTCACATTCCACGGAGCCGGTATCGCTACTATCACAGCGACTGTCAAGGCTGGCGACGTATATGCATCAGACGCTACAGCATCGTACGATGTATATGTGACTGACAACTACTCATACGTTGTAGAACAGAATTATCAACCAGCTAACTGGACGAAGATCACGTTCAACAATATGAACATGTACTATGGTGCATGGAAGTATCAGGCTCAGACAGGCACATACAACAACGGTATCTCAGACAAGTGGGACAAAGCCCATCACTATACCGTTGGCAATGAGGTGGCAAGTGACTACGCATCTGTTCCACTTGATGGATTCAAGTATTTCACTTCTGGCAATCAGAATGCCAAGAGTGAGTTCCTTGATGGTATACAGGGTGCAACAGGCTATGACTATGACTACAAGCTTGATGTACGAGGTGGTGTGAAGGGTAATCCATTCACAGTACCATCACGTGGTGACTTTGTCAAGTTTGAGCCAGACATGAATGGTCTCCTCACAGTATATGTACTCCAGAACGGTACAATCAACTATGACTCCGACAAAGACCGCCTGACAAATACTATCAGCTGGCGTCCTCTCTATATCGTAGACGAGGCAGGCGAGAGAATGCCATACGCAGATGTTAAGGCTGTGACAAAGCAGGCTATACTTATCAGTCCTGATGACGTGACCACAGATGTATATGATGGAGACAATATCTCAGACAAGACTTACGCTCAGATGGTAAGTGGTAGTTCGCACTATGATAAGCACTTCAGCAAGGAGTTTGGTGGTGAGAAGTTCTGGCCATCACGTGGTACTACCGAGAAGATATGGGGGCCTGACGTCACTGGTGATGGATGGATTGCGATATCTAAGGCATACGTCAAGTATCAGTTCCCAGTCAAGGCAGGTAAGAGCTACTATGTATTCATCAATAGTTCAAAGATGGGTGTGTGCGGATTCAACTTCCGCAGTGACGGCACATCAGCAATCCCACAGGTTGACCTTGCACAGAACAATGGCGATGCAGGCAATATCGCTGGACACTCTGCTGCATTCGTGCCAACATATCAGCCAAATGTCAGCACGGTGACATGCAATCATACATTCCATGAGGGATGGAACTCTATCTGCCTCCCATTCTCTATGACAGAGAGTAAGATGAGAGAGTGGTTTAGCAGCGACGGTGTGACTGAGGACTACGACCTCGTGGTATACAATGGTGCGACAGACCATAGCGTAGGTGTGACTCTCGATGCTCACTTCTTCCACCATGTATATCAGGATATCGTTGCTGGTTATCCATATATGCTCTATATACCTGCTGGCGCAAAGGCGTTGAGTGAGACTCTTACTGTCAACAATGTGACAATCGAGGATCCTGCAACTCACCCTATAGTCAACATCAGCACAAGCGAGACGTTCATGCCAGGTCCTTATAAGACAGCTGCGACTAAGACCGACTATACATTTGTGGGAACATACAACAACGCCGTAATGCCAGCATACACTTATCTCGTATCTACAGAGGGATTGTATCGCATATCTCAGGCATACAATACATACGGCTATCGTGCTTATCTCGCACCAACCAATCCTGGCGCATCTGCCAAGATGATCAGTGCAATGGACTTCTACAACATCCTTGACGATGAGTTGTCACAGGGTGATGCGACAGTCATCAACGAGATAGCGTCTGAACTCGGACTCGTCGGTGGAGCCCCTGCCAATGTGTACAGCATACAGGGACAGCTTGTACGTGCCAACGCGACTTCACTCGAAGGCCTGCCACAGGGCATCTATATAGTAAATGGTAAAAAGTATTTCTCAAAGTAAAGTATAACGATAGAAGATTATGAAGAAGATATATATGGCTCCTGCTTGCAGCCTTAGAGGTGTCAATATCGCAAGCTGTGTAATGACGTTGTCCAATGGCGATACAAAAGCAGTGAAAGACAACCCTTATGAGCAGGAAAAGACTGAGATAAGTGTTTTCAACTCTGAAGACTTAGATAAGAACGGCCGTAATGGTGATGACATTGCGCAGAATCTTGATTGGTTCTAACTCTTGACAGGATGAAAAGGAAGAGGCGGTTTCCCCGTATGAGAGGAAGCCGCCTCTCTTTTTGTCTGCAACCTTTGGAGGTGTGAAATAATTGTGATAGATTTGCACTCCCAAATCCATGAATGCGTATCAACAACATATCAAGTCGCTTGCCTTGCTTGGCGGTCCCATCGTGATGGGGCAGCTTGGCAGCATATTGCAGGGATTTGCAGACACGATGATGGTTGGCCAGTATGGCACTGACGAGTTGTCTGCCGCAGGATTTACTAACAACGTGTTCAATCTCGTCGTGATGATGATGCTCGGTTTCTCATACGCCACTACTCCAGTGGTGGGACGTCTCTACGGCGGCGGGCAGAGTCATAGCCTATGGGCTACGATGTGGGAGAGCGTGACTGCCAATGGTGTAATGTCTGCTGTAGTGATCGTGCTGTTGACGATACTGTATGCATTTCTCGACAGATTGGGACAACCCGAATGTCTGTACCCTCTGATACGCCCATACTTTATACT
>JAZLKQ010000434.1:0-3139 GCA_045597745.1 Bacteroidaceae bacterium
TCCTACAGTCTTGATGTCAAATGTGACTGCATTGCCCGTGGTCTTCATTGTTGGGAACCATCCCACAGGCACCTTCTGCATCTTCCTCTTGTATGCATGTGATGGATGTGCATCACGATACACCTCTCCGCATGGAGTCACCCACCAGCTGTTCGTGTCACTATCCCATGAGATTGCGGCACGATAGTATGTGTCCCAGTTGTACAGGGCATATCTCTCGATGAAGTCTGCATTGTCAAGGACCGAGAGGATAGACTTGATGGCATTCATCTGCTTGGTCAGCTTGTCGCCATAGCTTGATGGCCATGACTCTGTGGTCCATGAGGCGCCATTGTTCCACTCTGTTAGCCATATAGGTCGGCCTGTGCTCTTGTATATGCTGTTGAGCTGAGACCACCAGCTGTCAGAGTTTGGAGCCTCGTTTGTACCCCAATATGAATGGAACGCAACGAAGTCGCATCTGTATGCCATGTCATCGCAATGTCCGATGAAGTTCTTGAGCCAGCCGGCATCAGTAGGTGCGGGCGATCCAATACGCAGACCAGTAGACATGAACTCTGGCTGATGTGTTGTTGCAGTCCACTCGCTGATAGTCTTTCCGCAGTCGTCCGAATGTTGCTCGGAGTGGTCCGGTTCGTTATATCCGAGCATACAAGTCGAATTGGCCTGGTCGAGGCTGGAGTTGGATGGCCAGTTGATATGCTGCTTCTGTGGCACATACTCCATGTCTGTCTGAGTGCTGCGGTCTGCACCCCATGTATAAAACCACGTAGTGCCAAGCAGCTTGCCCTCGGTATTGATGGCTCCAGTGCCCTCTGTCGAGCACCAGCCCTTCTTGCTTACCCAGTTCCACTTGCGGATATATGCAAATGACACTCGCTTGCCAAGCAGTTCCGGCAGTACGTCTATGCGCTTGTCCTCATGGTCTGCCACATATATGCGGCTGTAGCCCGAACCGTCAGCATTGGTCGCGAGGCAGACCATATATCCACGTTTGAGGATAAAGCTCTGTATGTTGTTGGCGGCGGCACCAAGGTTGGTGTTCTTGCCAACCTTTAGCTGATACTCGTCGCCCGTATACATCTCACCGCTATATCCGTACATGGCTATGTCAGAAGCAGAGCATGGATATACCACAGCTCCCTGCAGATAGATCGCCACTCGGCAGTTGCTGCCATTGCTGGCCTTACGTCCATTGATCTTGATGGAAGGGAGGTAGTTGCTTATCACGTCGGAAGGACGTACATTATCGAAGATTACCCATGCGTTCTTGTCTACGAGGTTGAGCGTAGATGACTGCATGGCTGATGAACTTGCTAGCACATGATAGTCTATTGGCTCGCTGAGGGTGATGTCCGAAGATACGAGCTTGAGAGCGGTTGACTTGGACTTGTTGTTCTCCTGATAGTATTCGCCTGGTGCGAACGCATAGTTGTAACTTACTATCTCTGGAGTATAGCTCTTGATTGCAGTTTCGCCAAATACGGTCCACTCTGCCTTAGTGCCGACTGAGGTGTACGCTGGGACTGTCTGCTGTGCAGCCTTGCCTGCCTCCTCGCCGTCTATATAGACCTTGATGTCTGACCCGTCGAACGCCAACTGGTAAGAGTGCTTGTCTGCCTCTACCTTTGCCACATACTTGTCATCACCTATACGCATATAGTCCGCTCCCATATAGAGTATGGCACCTGTACCTTCGGTATTGCGTACGAGCATCTGTACCTCGCCGTCCTTGTATTCGTCTGCAAGGGCAAACTCCTTCAGACCTATTGTAAATGCCTTGCCTGTGCCGAGGCTACTACCTGAGATGAGTATCTTGTACTTGCCTTCCTGCAGATTTTCAATGGCAGAAAGCAGGGCGTCACGGGCCTTAAGTATGGTCTCTGTATCTGACAATGACGCTTCTTCACGAGCTGAACGTGCGTTATACAATGCAATGGCAAGCTCTTCCTTGTCTTCCTTCTGGCCATAGATGACATTGTCGTAGACTTCTTCACCCTTGCTGATGGCAGCGTCGAGTTCGTCTGTATAGAGTGCAAGTCGACCTACCTCCAACGGGAATCTCGCATCGACGATCTGCCATACGCTACGTGCAGACTTTGGCTTGTCATAGTATACATTGACGTACGTGTTGGCCTCCTTGTCTGGATCTGGGGCAAGCCATATATTGCCTTCAGCATTGATACTCTCGCGTCGCTTTGATGTGATCTGACCTTGGATGCCGCCTGTCAACTTCCATTCGTACGAATTGTAGCTTGCGTTGAGACTGCCGGCAAACCACACACTCCACGTATTGCCTGTAGCGTTGCTTGCCTGCAGATAGCGTGTCGTACCCTTCTGATGCAACCAGTAATAGCCTGCATCAAGAGTTGACTCCTCCGCTATGAAGACATATCCTCCGTCTGCATTTGTGCCGAAAGGCGAGAGCGACGGACCGTCATTTGCGGCATTGTTGCCAAGTACACGGTTGTAATATACATTGTAGAGATAATACTCACCTCCCGGACGGATGGTGTTGTCTGGTCTGTCCTGCGCAAAGGCAACGAGCGCCATTGCACATAATGTCAATAAGGTATAAATACGTTTCATCAGCAGATTAATAAGTCTTGTTCATGTATTATCTGCAAATATAAGACAATTTGGGCAATAGGGCAAACTATATACAAAAAAGATGTGCCACGCTAACGTGGCACACCCATTATAGATTATGATATGTATATCAATCAAGTATCATTACTTAACCAATACCTTCTTGACAGAGCCGTCAGACATCTTTACGATGTTGATACCCTTCTGGAGACCGTTGACACGAGCACCTGCTACAGAGTAGATAGACTTAGCTGTAGCTGAAGCATCTGTTGCGATGTCGCCGATAGCTGTAGGAGCTGTAGAACCGATATAGTTCAACTTGAAGTTGTCAGCTGCCATCCAGTTTGCATTTGTACCTTCAACGAGGAGACCTACAGTTGTTGGGCTCTTTCCGTCTGACTCGAATGATACAGTGAAGTGCTCTGGTGAACCACCTGTGTTGTCAACACCGATGCTTGTCTTATAAGCAGAAGAACCTACATTAGCCATGAGGTATGCACCAACTACACCACCTTCAGGAATATCTGCCTGGTTGACTGCGTATGCATCA